>JAUZEX010000074.1 GCA_030838815.1 Actinomycetota bacterium | reverse complement strand
CTTGTGGGCGACGTTGCGGCCGGCCAGGACGAGACCGCCGTCGGCGTGGGCGACGAGGCCGCCGATGCCCTTGCGGTGCGGGACGACCACCGTCGGCTCGTCCGCGCCGGGCCGGAGGGCGAAGACGCCGCCCTGCGTCATGTCGGAGAACAGCAGCCCGAACTGCGGATACCAGCGGGCGGCCTCGAGCAGCCCGAAGCCTCCGGCGATGCGCTGCAGCGGGTTCGCGGTCACCGTCCGAGTCCCCTGGCGGCCCGCTCCCGCCGGGCCGCGGTCACAGGCCCAGCTCCTTGGCGGACCGTTCCAGCCCCGGGCGGTGGTCCGGGGCGGCGAGGGCGATCAGGCGGCGGGCGCGTTCGCCTTCGGTGATTCCCCGCAGTTCGGCGGTGCCGTACTCGGTGACGACGACGTCGACGTCGGTCCTCAGGGCGGTGACCCGGGCCACCTCGGGGACGATACGGGACACCGTCCCGCCCCTGGCGGTGGCGGCGACGGCGACGATCGACCGGCCGTCGGGAGCGGCGGCCGCCGCCCGGAGGAAGTCGACGGATCCGCCGATCCCGCCGATGTAGCGCCCGCCGGCCACCTCGGCGTTGACCTGGCCCAAGAGGTCGACCTCGATGGCGGAGTTCACGCTCACGAAGTCGCCCAGAGCGGCCACCACGGACGGGCTGTTGGTGTGGGCCACCGACCGCAGCCGCAGGCCCGGCTCGGACGCCGCCAGTGCGACGGCCCGCCGGCTCCCGAGGATGGACCCGGCCACCGTCAGGCCGGTGTCCACTCCCTTGTGGCGATTGGTGATCACGCCGTCGCGAACCATCTCCAGAATCGTGTCGCCGACCATCCCGGCGTGGAGGCCGAGGTTCTTCCGGCCCGCCACGGCAGCCAGGACGGCCTCCCCCAGCCGGCCCACCCCGATCTGGAGGCAGGCGCCGTCACCGATGAAGGGGGCGACCCGCTCGGCAATGGCCCGTTCGACCGCCGAGGGCTCAGCCCGCTCGTACTCCGGCAGCGGTCGGTCGCTGTCGACGAAGGCGTCGAGACGGTCGAAGGGGAGAGCGGTGTCGCCGGCCACATGGGGCACCGCCGGGTTGATCTCGGCCAGCACGACCCGGGCCGCCCGGGCGGCGGCGAAGATGTAGTCGGACTCCACCCCGAGATGGCACAACCCGTCCTCGTCGGGAGGGCTGACCACCACCAGCGCCACGTCGGGCCGCAGCGGCCCGTCCGTCAGCAGGTCGGGCAGGGCGGACATGTGGCAGGGGACGAGGTCCATGCGCCCGGCGGCGATGAGGCCGCCGGCCGCCCCGAGGCCCACGAAGCCGGACAGCGCGACGTCGGGCGGAGCCGTGGTCAGCACTCCGGTGAGGCTCATTCCGGTGAAGAGCCGATAGCCCCCGCGCGACCCGGCGAAGAGCCGTTCGAGCAGGGCGACCGGTTCGCCGAGCACCTGGCCGGCCACGACGAGGTCGCCGGGCTGGACCAGGTGCTCGACCGGGGGGGTCAACGTGGCCTGCGCAACGCACGATCAGGAGAAGGCGGGGATGACTTCTTCGCCGAAGAGGCGGATCGACTCCATGACGTGCTCGTTGGGCATGGTGCGGAACTGCATGTGGCACAGCAGCCGGTCGATGCCGATGGCCTCGTAGCGCTTGGCGATCTTGATGCAGTGCTCCGGGTCGCCGACCATGACCATCTCCCGCTCCCGCAGGTAGTCGAAGTTGAACTTGTCGTAGTCGACGCCGACGTAGCGCTCGTAGTACTCGTAGCTCGACCCGGGCTTGATCTCGGGCACCATGCTGCACAGCAGCTCGATCTGGTCGTGCTGGTAGTCCATGACGCCCTCCTCGCCCCGGAGGCGGGCCTCCTCGTTGGTGGGGGCGCAGTGCGTCATGGTGAACACGGCCACCTGCTCGTTCACGGTGTGGCCGATGGGGTTGCAGCTGGCGATCTCGTCCCGGTACAGCTGGATGCGGCGTTCGACCTCCTCGACGGCGATGGCCAGCGTGAACGACAGGAGGCCGAGCCCGAACTGGCCGGCCAGCTTGTGGGTCTCGGGGCTGGTGGCCGACATCCACAGCGGCGGGTGCGGCGCCTGCAGCGGCTTGGGGATGACGGGCCGGTCGGGGAGCTGGAAGAACCGGCCCTTGTGCTCGGTGCGGGCCTGGGTCCAGCAGTCGACGACGAGGCGGAGCGACTCCTCCCACATCTCCCGAGTCTCGGCCGGGTTGATGCCGAAGCCGCCCAGCTCGTGGATCGTGGCCGACCGGCCGGAGCCGAACTCGAGGCGGCCGCCGGAGAGGAGGTCGAGGGTGGCGGCCATCTCCGCCGCCCGGACCGGGTGGTTGTAGGGGAAGGGAAGCAGCCGGACTCCGTGGCCGATCCGGATCGTCTCCGTGGCGGCGGCGATGAACGACAGCAGCACCTCCGGCGCCGACGCCGACGAGAAATTCTCCAGGAAGTGGTGCTCGACCGACCACACCGACCGGAAGCCGACGTCCTCGGCCAGCTTGACCTGGTCGACGATGTCCTGGAAGCACTTGGCCTCGGCGCTCGGGTCGAGCCCGGCCGGGATCTGCCACTCGTACAGGAGGCCAAACTCCATGGGGTCTCTGCTTTCGTCTCGAGGCGGGTCGACGGACGGACGACGGGCGGTGGAGGCGCGCAGGCGGTGCGAACCGCGGAGCCACTCCCTGCTCGATTCCGACTATCCCATCCGGGGTCGAGTCTGTCAACCTCCACGTTTACGATGACAAGCGGCCCGTTCGGCGCTAGCCTCGTCGCACCGGCGAACGAGGGGGAGGTTCCGTGACGGTCGACAGCGAGTGCGGCACCGTGGGCGCCATCCTCGTCCGTGCGGCGACGTCGTCGCCGGATGCCCTCGCCCTCGTCGTTCCCCCCGACCGCCTCAGCTACCGGCAGCTGCACGAGCGGGCACTCGTGACCGCCCGGGGCTTGGCCGCTTCGGGAGTGGCGGCCGGCGACCGGGTCGGCCTGCTCATGCCGAACGGCACCGAGTTCGTCGAGAGCCTGTTCGCCGTGGCCCTGCTCGGCGCCGTCGCCGTTCCGGTCAATCCCCGGCTGCAGCCGCCCGAGATCGCCTACGTGACCGAGCACGCCGGGACGCGGCTCGTGCTCAGCGCCGACGGCCATCCCGGTCTGGCGGACGCCGCCGGGGCGGTCGAGGGGTCCGCCGTCCTGGCCGCCGGCGAGCGGGTACGCCCGTCCGACGACGCATTGCTGCTCTACACGTCGGGCACCACGTCGAAGCCGAAAGGGGTGCGGCTCAGCCACCGGGCCGTCGTCGGGACGGGCACGGCCCGCTTCGCCCAACGGGCCGACGCCGGCCCGCCGGTGGTGTGGACGCCGTGCCCGTTCTTCCACGTCGGGGCGCTCGTGCCACTGATCGGCTGCATCGCCCTCGGGATCCCGTTCGTGACCCAACGGCAGTTCGACGCCGGCGAGGCCCTGCGGCTGTGGGAACAGGAACGGGTCACCACGGCGCTGCCGCTCTTTCCCGCCTTCACCGATGCCATCCTCGACGACCCGTCCTTCGCCGCCACCGACCGGGCCCGCCTGCAACAGGTCCTCTCCACCGGCCGCCCCGACCAGGTCGAACGGGCGCAGCGGGCGTTGGCGCCGGCGCGGCTGGTGTCGGCCTACGGCATGACCGAGCTGTGCGGCGTGGCCGCCTCGTCGCCCCTCGACGAATCCGACGACGACCGGCGTACGTGGGACGGGCGGCCCTTCGCCGGCATCGAGCTCCGCATCGTCGACCCGGTGTCGCGCCGGCCCCTCCCGCCGGGGGCGCTCGGCGAGATCGCCGCCCGCGGCCTCTGCCGCCTCACGGCCTACCACCGGGACCCCGAAGCGACGGCGGCGGCCATCGACGCCGACGGCTGGTTCCACACCGGCGATCTCGGGATCGCCGACGCCACCGGGCGCGTCGCCTTCCAGGGTCGCGGGCGTGACATCCTCAAGGTCGGGGGCGAGAACGTTTCCCCGCTCGAGGTCGAGGCCCACCTGAGCTCGCACCCGGCCGTGGCCCACGTCGAGGTCGTCGGCGCTCCGCACCCCCGGCTCGACGAGTGCGTGGCCGCCTTCGTGGAGCTGAGCCCGGGGGCGGCAGTCACCGAGGCCGAGCTGATCGACCACTGCCGGGGATCCATCGCCCATTTCAAAGTGCCGCGCCACGTGCGCTTCGTCGACCCCGGCGCCTGGCCCCTGTCGGCCACCAAGGTCAGCAAGGCGGCGTTGCGGGACCGGATTGGGGAGCTTCACCTGCCTCCCCCAAACGGGGTCGCCCCCGGAGCGCCGTCATGACCTTCAGCCTGGACGGCGTCGGCGCCGTCGACGCCTGGATCAACCCCAACCAGGGGCCGCCGCTCGACCTGAAGAACAACCCCGCCTACCTGTTCCCCGGGCTCATGGAGCGCTACGAGCGGGGAACGACGCTGCCGCAGCTGGTCGACGAGATGGACGAGGCCGGGGTGGCCCGGGCCGTGCTGTGCGCCGGCTACTCCGACTACGACGACCTGACCTGGATCCGCAAGGCGATCGAAGCCCACCCCGACCGCTTCGTCGGTTCCTACGTCGCCGACCCCCACCGGGGGATGGAATCCGTCCGGCTGGTCGAGAGCCTGGTGCGCGACGAAGGCTTCCGCCTGATCCGCATCATCGCCCTGTTCACCCAGATCCCTTACGACGACGCCCGCTGCTACCCCCTCTACGCCAAGTGCGCCGAGCTCGGCGTGCCCGTCGGGCTCAACGTGGGGATCCCCGGCCCGCTCGTCCCGGGCAAGCACCAGCACCCGCTGGCCCTCGACGACGTCTGCGCCTTCTTCCCCGAGCTCACCGTGGTGATGCAGCACTGCGGCGAGCCGTGGGTCGACCTGTGCGTGAAGCTCATGCTCAAGTGGCCCAATCTCCACTACATGACGTCGGCCTTCGCCCCCAGGCACATCCCGGGCGAGATCATCGACTTCGTCAACACGCGGGGCGCGGACAAGGTGATGTTCGCCAGCGACTACCCGCTCCTCACCCTCGACCGCTGCATGCGGGAGGTCGTGGAGCTCCCGTTCCGGGACCGGGCCCGGTTCGAGAAGTTCGTCGCCCGCAACGCCGAAGCCCTGTTCTTCACGTGAGCCGGAGGAGCCGACGGTGACCTTCAAGTACCGCGACTACGACCACTACGACCCCGAGACCAGCCTCGACACCGTCCACCAGATGTGGGACGACCTGCGGGCGGAGTGCCCGGTCGGCCGCAGCGACGCCCACGGCGGCATGTGGGTCGTCACCGGCTACCCCGAGGCCTACGACGTGCTCCACCGGCCGGAGGTCTTCTCCTCCCACCCGGTGTCGTTCCCGCCGTTCCCGTCGCCGTTCAAGATGATGCCGGTCGAGATCGACCCGCCCGAGCATGCCCGCTACCGGGCGCTGCTGGCCCCGCCGTTCTCGGTCAAGCTGGCCGAGAGCTACGCCGGGCCGCTGCAGGCCACGATCAACGGCCTCATCGACGAGTTCGTCGAGCAGGGCGAGGTCGACATCTACCAGGCGATGGCCATCCGCCTCCCCGCCGCGCTGGCCACCATCATGCTCGGCACCCCGGCCGAGGACGCCGAGCGGCTCCAGCAGTGGGTTCACACGGTGGTCCACGAGGGCACGACGAACCTCCAGGCGGCCATCGAGGCCGTCCAGGGCATCTACCAGTACTTCATGGCGCTCCTCGAGACACGCAAGGCCGATCCGTCGGGGAACGACCTCATGTCACTCCTCCTGCGGGTGGAGATCGGCGGCGAGAAGCTCGACGAGGAGACGCTGCTCGGTTTCAGCTTCTTCCTGCTGCTGGCCAGCCTCGACACCACCCAGAAGGTGATCGGCTCGATGTTCTGGCACCTGGCCACCGATCCCGGGCTGCGCCACCGGATCGCCGCCGACCCCTCGCTCACGCCGGCGGCGGTGGAGGAGTTCCTGCGCCTGTGGGGGTCGGTGATCAACACCCGTCGGGCCACGCAGGACACCGAGGTCGGTGGCGTCCCGATCAAGGAGGGCGAGCAGCTCCTCATCCTCCTCGCCGCCGCCAACCGCGACGAGCGCGAGTTCCCGGACGCCGGCCGATGCGTGCTCGATCGCAGCCCCAACCGGCACATCACGTTCGCCAGCGGCATCCACCGGTGCCTCGGCGCCCACATCGCCCGCGTCGAGCTGCGGGTCATGCTCGACGAGTTCCTGCGCCGGATCCCCGACTTCGAGATCGCCGACGAAGCGCAGATCGAGTGGTCCCGGGGCCACGTGCAGGGCGTCGTGCGGCTCCCGATCCGGTTCGCGCCGGGACCGAAGGAGAGGAGCTAGCGGCGCTTCTTCGGCGGCGGCGGGTTGCGGTAGCCGTCGAGGAACAGGGCGCAGATGGTGTCGGCGATCTCCTTGGCCGACTGGGCCGAGCCGGGCTTGTACCACCGGTGCATCCAGTTGATCATGCCGAACAGCGCCAGGGCCGACGTGTGGTTGGGGAGGTCGGAGCGGAAGGAGCCGTCGGCCCGCCCGTCCTCCAGGATCTGGACCACGATCGACTCGAAGCGTCGCGTCTTGCCGATGACGTCGCGGGCCCAGTCGCTCTCCTGGCGGGCGATCCGGGCCAGGTCCTCCACGTAGACGAACATGTGGGGGTAGTTGCGGTCGAAGCTCAGGATCATGTGCTCGATGAGCGCTTCGATCTTCTCCACCGGCGTTCCGTCCTGGGCCAGCACCCGCTCGGCGGCGGCGACGTTCTCGTCCAGGACCTGCCGCACGATCTCGTGGAGGAGCTCCTCCTTGCTCCCGACGTAGTAGTAGAGCGACGCCCGGTCGGTCCCCAGCTGCTCGGCGATGTCGTTGAGGGTGGTGGCCTCGAAGCCCTTGTCCCGGAACACCTTGGCCGCCATCGTGACGATCTCCTGGCGACGGGTGCGGTAGCCCTCGCCGCCGTCCTCCAGAGCCGCCTTCCTCCGACCTGCGATCCCACTGGCCAAGAACCTGCTCCCTCCATGCGAACGTTGACGTGGAATGGTACCCAACGGCGTCAAGCTCGAAGGGCCCCCCATTTTTTCACACACGCGTTGACTGGCGCCTGTCGGTCCCTTACGCTCGACTCATGCTGAGCACGTTGCCGACCCCGCCCGTGAACACGCCGGTGAGCCACGCCGGCCAGGCGGTCATGACGATCGGCGTCGCCGTCGGCCTGGTGATCATCGCCGTCGCCGCCGTCCGGTTGGGGCGCAAGTGGTCCACGGCCGTCCCGGCGCTGCTGGTGCTCGGCACGCTGTTCGCCGGGTTCTACGAGCCGATGGAGAACATGGGCGCCCACATGTGGTACTACCGCCCGGGCCAGGTCACGTTCTTCGACGCCTTCGACCGCAGCCTGCCGGTGTGGGTGTTCTTCTCCTATGCCGCCTTCTACGGCGGGTTCGGCCTGCTGGCCTGGTGGCTCGCCGAACGGGGCTCGCCCCGCAGCCACATCGTGCGCTTCGTACTCGGGATGTGGGCCTTCGCCATTGTGACGGAGATCGTCGGGACGCAGCTGAACACGTACGAGTACTACGGCCGGGCGCCGTTCCGGGTGGCCGGGTTCCCGGTGTGGGTGTCGCTGTCCAACGCCGCCATCTGCACCACCATCGGTGTCGCCGCCGCCCGGCTCCGCCGCCACCTCGTGGGGCGCCAGCAGCTGGCGCTGCTCTGCCTCGGACCGGCCGCCATCACCCTGGGGCTGGTCGGGACGGGCTTCCCGACGCTGGTCGCGCTCAACACCGTCGACCCGCCGGCGGGGCTGCTGTACGGCGCGGCGCTGGTGTCGATGGCCATGGCTGGCGTGATGGCCTGGTCGGCCACGCAGCTGGTGCCGGTCTCCGGGCTGGAGCCGGCCGCGGCCGGAACCGAGCGGTTCGGCGGACGGCCGGAGCCGATCCGCACCGCGGGAGTGGCGGGCACGGCGGGGACTGCCGGCGTGGCGGGAACTGCCGGCGTGGCGGGCGCGGCGGTCAAGGCGGGGGCCTGACCCGGCCATGATGAACCTGGCCGAGTTGGCGACGAAGACGGCGCGCCGTTCGCCTCGGGCGCCGGCGCTGATCGATCCGGCCCGGGGCCGTTCCCGCTCCTTCGGCGAGCTGGACCGGCGGACGGGCCTGCTGGCCTCGGCCCTCGACGCCCGGCTCGGGGCCGGGCTCGGCCGGCGGGTGGCGGCGCTGTCCCGCAACTCGCTGGAGCTGTTCGAGC
>JAUZEX010000057.1 GCA_030838815.1 Actinomycetota bacterium | reverse complement strand
CCCCTGATGGTGCGCGTGATCGGTGCGCAGGTGACCGCAGCGAGGACTTCGCAGGCGGCGTCGCGGGTCAGTACCACCACCGGTCGTCGCCCCGCGGGCGGGCCGAGGTCGGCCCAGTAGACCTCGTTCCTTGCTACCACTCGGGCGCAGTGCGGGCCGCGAGCCGGCGGGCGCTGCGCACCACCGCCGGGTCTTGCGGTGCGCGGCGGTAGGCCTCCCTGAGGGCGTCGTCGTCATCTCGCTCCGACAGCGCTTCCAGCACGGCGACGGCGCCGCGGCGGAGGAGTTCCGACCGGCTGGTACCTTCCCGTGCGGCCAGCGTGTCAAGCCGGGCGACCAACTCGTCGTCAAGCTGCACGAGGACTTCCTTGCGTGCCACGAGCATATGGTATCGCATATGGCATCCGGCGGTGCCCCATGGCTGATGCCCGAGCCCGCGCGCCGGGTTGTTGGCCGAGTGGCTGGTGATTCAGGTGTTGTTAAGGTGACGTTCACTAAGGTCCCGGCGATCGTTCGCGAGGAGGTACCCAATGCGCAAGGTTGCAACCGTGATCGCCGGGGCCGTGCTGGCGCTGACCTTGATCGGGCCGGCAGTGGCGGGAGCGGCGGATTCGCCGCCGGCATCGGACCCGGGCCGCCCGGCCCACTACGACAAGAAGCACCACGACCAGCCCGGCGAGAACAACTGCAACAAGTTCCGCGGTCAGTGCAAGCACGACACCAAGTGCGACTGCTGGTACCGCTCGTCGGAGGCGGTGAAGTCCGAGCCCGAGAAGCCGGGAGATCAGAAGGGACAGCCGGCTCCGAGCCAGGGGGAGCCCGCCCACTCGGGCCACGACATGGGGCCCGGGCCCGACCAGGGCGGCCAGCCCGCCCCGGCCCACTGACCGGCCCGGACCCCACCGCTAGCCGTCAGGGGTTGAAGGGGGAGTAGTCGACGAGCTCGGCGGCCAGCCGGGCCGGGAGGGGGGCACGGCGCCAGGCGGTCGGGGTGAGGGTCCACGCCCGGCCGGTGCCGCCGGTCCGGCCGTCGGGGTCGTCGACATGAAGATCGAGAGCGGTGGTGCCGGTCAACTGCAGTGTCTGTGAGCCGGCGAAGTCGACGAACAGCAGGCCGGCCAACGGGGACAGCCGCAGGTTGCCGAGCGTGTTGAACATGCCGTTGCCGCGATAGTCGGGGATCCACAGGACGTCGCCCCGGAGTTCCACGAAGCCCGGCCGCCCGCCACGGTGGGAGGCGTCGAGCCCGCCCTGCGGGTTGGCGGAGGCGACGAAGCAGACGTCGGCGCCGGCGATGATGCGACGCTCCTCGTCGCCGAGGGCGACGCCCACCGTCGGGCCGGCGCCGTCGCCATTGGCGTCGCCGCCGGCGGGGCCGACGGTGAGATGGCGGCGGGTGATGTACTTCGGGCAGTTGGGAAGCGCTTCGCGGACTGCGACGACCAGGGGATCGGCGCCGGGGTCGGCGACTTCGCCGTTGACCCGGTAGCGGCGGCGGGAGCCGACCTCGATGAAGAGCAGCCCGACCCGCCGGTCCCGGCGCAGGTTGTCCCACAACGGATCGTCAGGGCGGGCGGCGGCGCGCTCGAGCGCCACCCGGGTGGGGCCCGGAACGGTGAAGCTGCCGGGCGGGCCGAGCAGCACCGAGCACCACGGCCGCCCATCGCCGTCGACCGTGGCCATCACGGCCAGCTCCTGGCGGGCGATGAAGTCGACGGCGTGGGGGATGACCCGGTCGACGATGATCCGCCCGTTGGCCGCCCCGATGTCGCGCTCGCCGGTCGCCCGCTGGAGAGCGAGCTCGCCCTCGTGGAAGGGGCCGGCGTCGCCAGGCCTCGTGTTCATCATCGCCTCCTCAGCCTCTCACCCCGTCCAACACCTCCCTATTTCCGGAGGTGTCGGACGGGGCTGCCTGAGACGGCTCACGCCCCCGCCTCGTCGGGGAGGGGCCCGAAGAAGCCGGTGATGCGGGCCAGGCGGCCGTGGGCGTCAGGGCTTGAGCATCTCGGCGTCGTAGACGTCCGCCGCCGGCAGGCTCATCAGGGCCATCTGCTGCTTCAGGTCGGCCAGGCGCTGCTCCTCGGCCGGGTTCTCCGGACCCCGGGCGGCGAGGTCGATGAACTCGTCGAGGACGAGGCCGGGCCGAAGCGTGAGCTGCACGAGCGTGCCCGTCCGGTGGGAGAAGCGGAAGACGTAGCGCCCCATCGGGCTCGGCGGCCCGTCGGGGGCGAGGTCGGCATCGACGCGGAAACGGCCGCCCGTCACCGCCCTGGTGACCATCTCGAACGCGTCCCGGGCACCCCCGCCCCCGAAGGCCGACTCGATGGTGATGTCGACCCGGTCCGGCGCTGCTCCACCCTCGAGCAGAGGCAGCGCCCGCTCCATGACCTTGAAGCCGTGGGCGACTCCGCCGATCGAACTCCGGCCGCTGTACCTGACCAGATCGTCGAACGAGAAGCGGAGCAGGTCACCGTGATCACGGACCTCGAGCGCGGGCGACGTCATGCGCTCACGCTACCGGCCCGGTCCGACCCCGGTCTGCTACAAGGAGAACATGACGGCGCCCGACACGTGGAACCCGGACCAGTACGGCAAGTTCGGAGCCGAGCGGGCCCGTCCGTTCGAGGACCTGCTGGCCCTGATCGAGCCCGCGCCGACGGGCCGGCCCGTGGAGCGGGTCGTCGACCTCGGCTGCGGCACCGGGGCGCTGACCGCCCGTCTCCACGCCCACCTGGGCGCGGCCACGACGGTGGGCATCGACAGCTCGGCGGCGATGCTCGAGCAGGCCCGGCCCCTCGAGGCGGACGGCCTCCGCTTCGAGCTCGGCGACATCGCGGGGTTCGAGGCGCACCGCGAGTTCGACGTCGTGTTCAGCAACGCGGCGCTGCACTGGGTGCCGGACCATCCGGGCCTGCTGCGCCGGCTGCGCGACGCGTTGCGCCCGAGCGGGCAGCTCGTCGTCCAGGTCCCCGCCAACGGGGACCATCCCTCGCACGCTCTGGCGTTCGAGATCGCCCACGAACCACCGTTCCGCGATGCCCTGCACGACGACCGGGGGGGCGACGAGGCGACGCCCGTGCTGGCGCCGGAGGCGTACGCCGCGTTGCTCGACGAGCTCGGCTTCGCCGACCAGCACGTCCGGCTTCAGGTCTACGGCCACCACCTGGCCTCGACCGCCGACGTCGTCGAATGGACGAAGGGGACGACGCTCACGCGCTACGAGCGCGGTCTGTCGCCCGAGCTGTACGACCAGTTCGTCGACCGCTACCGCGGCCGGCTCCTCGAATTGCTCGGCGACCGGTCCCCCTACTTCTACACCTTCAAGCGCGTCCTGTTCCGCGCCCGACTGAGCTGAAGAGACCCGACGGCTGGGCGCCCGGCACGTTCGGGTGGTGGCCCCGACCGGCGCTATCCGAGCGCGGCGTGAACGTCGAGCCGGCCGTCGTCGAGCAACGGAACCGGCAGCGCTCGGATGACGGCGTCGCGGTTCAGCCGGCCGTAGATGTGTGGAAACGCCTCGCCGCCGTCGAGGCTCTCGACCTTGACCGGCGCGACGAGACGGTCGGCGTCGATCTCCAGCAGGACCACATCGGCGCGGCCCCGGTACCGGAGGTCGGCGACGCGCTGCACCTGATGCCCGAAGGAACAGTGGATGAAGCCTTCGTCGGCGAAGGAGCGGCCGACCGTCGATGCGTCGTACTCCGCCGACGCGTCCAGGATCCAGTCCTTCATCAAGGCGAGGTGATACAGCCGCTCCGAAGCCATGACCAGATCGTGGGCCTGCCGCCCCCGGTCCGTCCAGCGATATATCCGCACCTTGGTCCGGGCTCGGAACGGCCGGGCTACTGCACGGTGAGCTCGGCTTTCATACCCTTCTTGTAGTGGGGGCCGTTGGCGTCGTCGCCGTTGACGGGCAGGTAGCAGACGATCCCGTAGCGGCCGGCGGGGAGGGCGTGGACGGCCACGACGCCTGCCGCGGTCGCAGCGTGGATGGCGGGCAGCCCGAGCAGCACCACCGCCACGCCGGCCACGGGCACCACCGTTGCCACCACTACGTGCTGCCACCGGCTCATCTCGTCCTCCCCAGTACGCCCCGAGCGGATATGTGACAGCGCAGACTAACGCATGGGGTGGTCGGTCACCCCGGGGGAAACCGGCCGACGGTAGGGTCAGCGGCGGTGAACGACATCCTGGCCAGCATCGACGGCGATCTAGTGGCGCCGGGCTGGCCGGAGCTGGGCCGGCTCGTCCACTGGAGCGGCGGAGGGGGACTGCCGATCCACCGCTGGTTCCGGTACCGGGAAGGGTTCTCCCCGGGGCTCATCGACGAACTGGCGCTCGGGCGGCGCATCCTCGACCCGTTCTGCGGGTCGGGGTCGATCATGGTCGGCGCGGCCGGGCAGGGCCGCTCGTCGGTGGGGATCGACGTCAACCCGCTGGCCGCCTTCGTCGCCCGGGTCAAGCTGTCGCCGCTCGCGGCGGCCGACGTCAGCGAGGTCACCGCCTTCCTGCACCGGTACGACGGGGAGCTCCCCCATGCCGAACCGTGGCCCGTCCCGGGCTTGAGGATCGCGGGAAAGGTGTTCGAGCCCGACGTCCTCGACGAGCTCCTCCGGCTCCGGACCGTCATCGAGGAACGGGCCGCGACCAAGGAGCAGCGCCACTTCCTGCTGCTGGCCTGGCTGGCCATCCTCCAGGACGTCGGGAGCTACTTCAAGGAGGGCAACGGCATCAAGTACCGCAACCGCCAACGGCGGACGGGCGGCTACGTCGCCCGCCCCGACGGCCAGTGGCAGCTCGAACGGTTCGGCGCCGACCAGCGGGCCTTCGTCCGCGCCACGTACGGGGGCCAGTTGGCCGCCATG
>JAUZEX010000056.1 GCA_030838815.1 Actinomycetota bacterium | reverse complement strand
AAGCACGAGCGGACGGCGGACTGCGTGGTGGCCGGTTTCCGGTGGCACAAGAGCGGCGGAGTGATCGGCTCGATGCTCCTCGGCCTCTACGACGAGGCCGGCACGCTCCACCACGTCGGCGTGACGGCCGCCTTCCCCATGACCCAGCGCAAGACGCTGGTCGAGACGCTGGCGCCGTACCGGGAGGGCGCCCTGGAGAACCACCCCTGGCGGGACTGGGCCACCGCCATGGCCGAGGCGGGAGGGCGGATGCCGGGGGCCCAGAGCCGCTGGAACGCTGGGAAGGACCAGTCCTGGGAACCGGTCCGCCCCGAACTGGTGGTCGAGGTCCGCTACGACCACCTCCAGGGCGACCGCTTCCGCCACGGCACGACCTTCGTCCGCTTCCGCGAGGACCGGAAGCCCGAGTCCTGCACCTACGCCCAGCTCGACGAGGCCGCCCCCGCCGAGCTGAGCCAGATCTTCGGCCGATAGGCCCGCCGGCTCAGAACCCCAGGAGGGTGTCGAGACCGACGGTCAGGCCGGGGCGGTTGGCCACCTCCCGCACGGCCAGGAGCACGCCGGGCATGAACGACGTGCGGTCGTAGGAGTCGTGGCGGATGGTGAGCGACTGCCCCGTCGTGCCGAGCAGCACCTCCTGGTGGGCCACCAGACCGTTGAGGCGGACGGAGTGGATCCGGATCCCCGCCGGGCCCTCGCCGCCCCGCGCCCCGTCCAGGACGGTGGTGCGGGTCGGGTCGGGGGTCCATTCCGCCGACGATTCGGCGATCCGCTGGGCCGTGAGCAGGGCGGTGCCCGACGGCGCATCGACCTTGTTGTCGTGATGCAGCTCGATGATCTCGGCCGACTCGAACCAGGGAGCGGCGATGGCCGCCAGCTGCATCATGAGGACGGCGCCGATGGCGAAGTTGGGGGCGATCACGGCGTTGCCCCGCTCCCCGTCGAACAGCGCCGAGAGATCCTGGAGGTCGCCGGCGGTGAGGCCGGTCGTACCGCACACGGCGTGCACGCCGTTGAGAGCGCACCACCGCAGGTTGCCCCGGGCGGCGTCGAGGTTCGTGAAGTCGACGGCCACCGCCGGCTCCGCCTTCTTGAGCGACGGCCCGAGCATCTCGATCACCAGGCCGGTGCCGGCCACGCCGAAGTCGTCGAGCGGGCGACCCTCGTGGGGCGGGTCGATGACCGCCACCAACTCCATGTCCGGGGCATCGATCACCGCCCGGCACACGGTCGCCCCCATGCGGCCCGCCGCGCCCATCACCGCCACCCTGATCGTCTCGTCGCCCATCGTGCCGACCCTATCCGGAAACGGAGTTATCGTTGGGGGTTGAGGGGCAGGGGGAGAGAGCCTGGGGATTTGGGGGAAGCGTCATGACAGCGCGTCACAAGGCCATCGGGGGGTTCCTCACCGTCCTGGCCACAGTGTCCGGGCTGGCGGTGACCGGCAACGGCTCTTTCGCCGAGTCGAAGCCGAAGCCCAAGTTGCAGACGTGCCCGGCCAACGGCACGGCGCTGGCGGTGAAGGCCTCCGACAACAAGTACGACAAGGACTGCCTGGCCGTCCCGGCCAACCAGGCGTTCACGATCGACTTCGACAACCAGGACCGGGGCATTCCCCACAACGTGTCGATCTACGACGAGAGCCAGGGCGACGAGAAGCCGCTGTTCAAGGGCGAGGTCATCGGTGAAGGCGGGCCGGCCAAGACCACCTATAAGGTCCCCGCCGAGCCCCAGGGGCGGTACGTGTTCCGCTGCGACCCCCACCCCGAGTTCATGGTCGGCGACTTCGTGGTCGGCAACCCGCCGCCGCCGGCGGAGACGACCACCACCTCCACGGCCCCGCCCTCGACCACGACCACGACGTCGGGCCTCAAGCTGCCGAAGGTGCTTCCGAACCAGACGCAGAGACGCTGAGGGCCAGGGAGTCCTCGTCGAGCGGCCCGACGGCGGCCAGCACGCGGGGCCCGGCGGCCAGTACCCGGTCGATGACCCGGGCGACGTCGTCGGGGGTGACGGCGTCGATGGCCGCCACCATGTCGTCGACGCTCTGGATCTCGCCGCTGGTCACCTCGGACCGGCCGATCCGCTCCATGCGGGCCGAGCTGCTCTCGAGCCCGAGGGCCATCTGGCCTTTGAAGTGGCCCTTGGCCCGTTCCAGCTCGGCCGGGGAAAGGCAGCGGTCGGCGCAGAGCCGGTCGAGCTCGGCGTCGATGATCGACAGGACCTCGGGAGCGCGCTCGGGGGCGGTGCCGGCGTAGACGGCGAACGTGCCGCTGTCGGACAGGGCGGACCGGTAGGAGTACACCGAGTACGCCAGTCCGCGCTTCTCACGGACCTCCTGGAACAGACGGGACGACATGCCGCCGCCCACCACGTGGTTGAGGACCGACAGCGCCCACCGGTCGGGATCGGACCGGGACAGCCCCGGCATGCCGAGCACGAGGTGGGCCTGCTCGGTCGGCCGGTGCAGCACCCGCACCGCCCGCGCCGGGCGGATCTGGGCTTCGGGCCGGGGTTCGCGGTGGCCCTCGGTGCCGGTGCAACGGGCGGCGACGGACTCCACCATCCGGTCGTGGTCGACGTTGCCGGCCGCGGCCACCACCAGGTTCTGCGTCCGGTAGTGGTGGGCGTGGAAGCCGGCGATCTCGTCCCGGGTCATGGCGATGATGGCGTCGCGCTGGCCGAGCACCTCCCGGCCCACCGTCTGGCCCGGGAACAGGGCCTCGGCGAAGAGCGAGTGGACGAGATCGTCCGGGGTGTCCTCGTGCATCCGGATCTCTTCCAGGATCACCTGGCGCTCGCAGTCGACCTCGTCGGGCCGGAAGGCCGGGGCCCACACGACGTCGGAGAGGATGTCGAGGGCGAGGTCGACGCTCTCGTCCAGGATGCGGACGTAGTAGGCGGTGTACTCCTTGGTGGTGAAGGCGTTCATCTCGCCGCCGACCGCCTCCACCGCCTCGGCGATCTCCTGCGCGCTGCGGTCCTCGGTGCCCTTGAAGAGCAGGTGTTCGAGGAAGTGGCTGGCGCCGGCCAGAGGGTCGGGCTCGTCGCGCGATCCCGTCCCGGCCCAGAAGCCGACCGCCACCGACCGCAACTCGGGCATGGCCTCGGTGACGACGCGCAAGCCGTTGGGCAGGCGCGTCCGCCGGACGCGCCCGCCGTCGTGCTCTGAAGCTCCCGTCACCAGGACCGGCGACTACCGGCGGCCGCGCCCGCCGCCCCCGCC
>JAUZEX010000026.1 GCA_030838815.1 Actinomycetota bacterium | reverse complement strand
AGGATGGGGGCCGGCCTTCGGGCCGGCCCCCTTCCTTATTGCCGCGCCACGAGCCTTCGGTCAGTCGTCTTCGGCGGCCTTGGCCTGGCTGGCCAGGTCGGAGAGCTCGTTGACCACGCCCTCGTTGGCCAGGGTGGTGACGTCGCCCAACTGTCGCTTCTCGGAGATGTCCTTGAGCAGGCGGCGCATGATCTTGCCCGACCGCGTCTTGGGCAGCTCGGGGGTGAAGACGATCGACGCCGGCCGGGCGATCTTGCCGATCTTGGCCGCGACGTGGTCGCGGATCTCTTTGATCAGGTTCTCGTCGCCGACGGCCGTTCCCTTCAGCGTGCAGAAGGCGGCGATCGCCTGGCCGGTGCGGTCGTCGGCCCGGCCCACCACGGCCGCCTCTGCCACCGCCGGGTGGTCGACCAGGGCCGACTCCACTTCGAGGGTCGAGATGCGGTGGCCGGAGATGTTCATCACGTCGTCGACCCGGCCGAGGAGCCAGAGGTAGCCCTCCTCGTCCCGCTTGGCACCGTCGCCGGCGAAGTAGACCCACTTGTTCTCGTCGGGCTTGGAGAACCGGCTCCAGTAGACCTCCTTGAACCGGTCCGGCTCCTTGTAGAGCGTGCGGAGCATCGCCGGCCACGGCTCGGTGAGCGTCAGGTATCCCCCGCCGCCGAAGGGCACGCTGTTGCCGGCGTCGTCGAAGATGTCGACGCCCACCCCGGGCAGGGGGAACGTCGCCGAGCTCGGCTTCGTGGCCGTCACGCCCGGGAGCGGCGCGATGAGGATCATCCCGGTCTCCGTCTGCCACCAGGTGTCGACGATGGGGCAGCGCTCCCCGCCGATCACCCGGTGGTACCACATCCAGGCCTCGGGGTTGATGGGCTCCCCCACCGTGCCGAGGAGGCGGAGGCTCCCGAGGTCGTGCTTGCCCGGGTACTCGTCGCCCCACTTCACGAACGTCCGGATGGCGGTGGGGGCGGTGTAGAGGATCGAGACCTTGTACTTCTCGACGATGTCCCAGAACCGGTCCTTGTCCGGGTACTGCGGCACGCCCTCGAACATGACCGACGTGGCCCCGTTGATCAGCGGCCCGTAGACGATGTAGCTGTGGCCGGTGACCCAGCCGATGTCGGCCGTGCACCAGTAGACGTCATCGGGCTTCAGGTCGAAGACGTAGTAGTGGGTGGTGGCGGTGCCCACCGCGTAGCCGCCGGTGGTGTGGACAATGCCCTTCGGCTTCGCCGTCGTCCCCGAGGTGTAGAGGATGAAGAGCATGTCCTCCGAGTCGACCTCGACGGCGTCGTGCTCCGCCGACTGCCCGGGCACGACGTCGTGCCACCAGACATCGCGGCCCTCGACCATGTTGACGTCGCTCTCCGTCCGCCGGACGACGAGCACCTTCTCGACCGACGGCGTCTCGGCCAGCGAGACGTCGGCCAGCTCCTTGAGCGGCACCACACTGCCCGCCCGGTAGGAGCCGTCGCAGGTGATGAGCACCTTGGCCTCGGCGTCGTTGATCCGGTCGCGCAGAGTGTCGGACGAGAAGCCGCCGAAGACCACCCCGTGGACGGCGCCGAGGCGGGCGCAGGCCAGCATGGCCACCGGCAGCTCCGGCACCATCCCCATGTAAATGGCCACCCGGTCGCCCTTCGTGACGCCGAGGTCGGCCAGGGCGTTGGCCGCCTTGCACACCTCTTCGTGCAGCTCCCGGTAGGTGAGCGTGCGGGTCTCGCCGCCGTCGCCCTCCCAGTGGTAGGCGACCTTGTCCCCCCGCTCGGCGACGTGCTGATCCAGGCAGCTCTCGGTGATGTTGAGCGTGGCGCCGGTGAACCACTTGGCGAACGGGGCGTCCGACCAGTCGAGCACCTGGTCCCAGCGCTTCCGCCAGGCGACCCGCTCCGCCTGCTTGGTCCAGAAAGCGTCGCGGTCCTTCGCCTCCTCGTAGATCGACTCGTCGCAGTTGGCCCGGGCGGCGAACTCGGGCGGGGGCGGGAACTTGCGGTCCTCGCTGAAGAGCGCGGAGATGGTCGGGTTGGATCCCTCATCGGACACGGGTGTTCTCCCCCTTCGCCTCGGCCAGCGCAAAAAACTGCAGACCACGAGGCTATTCCCTTCCCAGGGCTCCTCTCACACGGGGCCCCGGGGCAGTGCGATGAGCGGTCAGGCGGATTGGCTCGGCGGCTCCTCGGCGGGGGCCACGGCCGGCGGAACAGCGGGCGGAACGGCTGGCGTCTTCGAGTTGCCCGAGCCGTTGTTGCTGCTGGTGTGGCCAAGCAGGCCGCGGGCCATCTGGAGCCCGGCCACCCCGGACGACAGGGCCTGGGCCAACGCCTCCGACAGGCCCTGGGCGCCGTTCAGCACGATCATCTGGTCGATGGACCCGAAGGGCTTGGCCGCCGCCTCCACGATCGCCGGCCAGTTCTCAGCCAACTGCTGGCCGATGACGGCGTCCTGGTTCTCGGCCAAGGCGTCGGCCCGGGCCTTGATGGCCTCGGCCTCGGCCATGCCCCTGGCCCGGACGGCCTCACCTTCGGCCCGGCCCTTGGCCTCGGTGGCGGTCGCCTCGGCCAACCCGATGGCCTTGGTGGACTCCGCCCGGGCGGACGCCTCGAGCCGGACGTGTTCCGCTTCGGCGCCGGCCGCCAGCCGGACCCGCTCCGCTTCGGCGCCGGCCTCCAGCTTCACCCTGGAGGAATTGGCGGCCGCGGCCAGCTCCACCTCCTGGGCCTGGGCCTCGGCGGCGGCGATCCGGGCGTCGCGCTCGGCCTTGGCCAGCGTCGTCTGCTGGTAGGCCTGGGCGTCGGCCGGCTTGCGGACGGTGGCCTGGAGACGCTGCTCCTCCCGTTGGGCCTCGAGCTCGGCCACCCGGGTCTCCTGGACGACGACCTCCTGGCGGGCGCTGGCGTCGGACAGCGGGCCGGCCTGCTTGGCCCGGGCCGCCGCCTCGTCGACCTCGGCCTGGAAGCCGGCCTGCTTGATGTTGCTGTTGCGCCGGGCTTCGGCCTTGAGGGCGTCGGCCTGCTGCTCGTTCTCGGTCGCTTCCCGGTCGGCGTGGGCCTGGGCGATGCGGGCCTGCATGGCCACGGCCGCGGTGTGGGGCCGACCCAGGTTCTGGATGTACCCGCTCGGGTCGTCGATCTCCTGGATCTGGAGGGAGTCGACGATGAGGCCCAGCTTCTCCATCTCCGTGCCCGACGATTCCCGCGTCAGCTGGGTCAGCTTCTCCCGGTCGCGGATCATCTCCTCGACCGTCATGCTGCCGACGATGGCCCGGAGGTGGCCGGCGAAGACGTTGT
>JAUZEX010000023.1 GCA_030838815.1 Actinomycetota bacterium | reverse complement strand
GAGCCGGAACTCGGTCAGCACCCCGTTCATGGTCAGGCGCCCGATCTTGGCCGTTCCCTGTTCCGTGAACCACATGTTGCCGTCAGGTCCGGCGGTGAGGCCGTAGGGCTGCGGCGAAGTCGGCCCGGTGAAGGGAATGGCGAACTCGGTCAGCTGCCCGCCGGGCGTGAGCCGTCCGATCTTGTTGGCTCGCTGCTCGGCGAACCAGAGGTTGTGGTCGGGCCCGACGCCGATGCCGTACGGCCCACTGCGCGCTCCGGGGAGGGCGAACTCGCGGAATTCGCCCGCCGGGCTGACGCGGCCGATCTTGTTGCCGGCGAACTCGGTGAACCAGACGTTCCCGTCGGGGCCGGTCACCAGGTCGTAGGGGCCGGCCCGGTCCGTCGGTACGACGAACTCCTCGATCGCCCCGCCCGACGAGGTGCGGCCGATCCGCCCGGACGTGAACTCCGTGAACCACATCTGGCCGTCGGGCCCGGTGGTGATCCGGACGGGTTCGCTGTTCTTCGTCTTGAGCGCGATCCGGTCGACCGCCGCCCCCGGCCGGCGCCACAGGCCGTCGCCGCCAGCGCGATCACGGTGAGGGCCACGAGCCCTCGGCGTTGCATCGACATTGTGTGATCCTTCTCAGTCGATCTCGACGTCGCGGTGCGGAACGGCGGGACCCCCCGCGGTGCCGAGGGTCCCGCCGCCGGATCGGTATCAGTACTCGCAGTTCACGACCTCGTCACCGCCGCCCATGAGGCAGTCGTCGAAGTCGTTCCCGCCGTCCATCTTCAGGTGGCCGCCGCCGTCGTGGATGAGGACGTCGTCGCCGGACCCGCCGACCAGGTAGGACGTCGCCACCGTGTTGGTGACCTCCAGGGTGTCGGTCCCGCCGTCGCCGACCAGGGTCACGCTGTGGACGTCGTTGGCGGTGATGCTGTCATCGCCGGTATCGCCTCGGACGACGGAGTTGCCGCCCGGACCGACCGAGATGGAGTCGTTGCCGGCCGCGCCGCAGATGAAGTCGTTGCCGCCACGGCCGTCGATGGTGTCGTCACCGTCGCTGCCGACGATGGTGTCGTCGCCCCTGGTCCCGTCGAGGACCGCCGGGCCGTACTGACCCGACGCGTCGAGCCAGGTGTGGGTGGCGGGCTGACCGTTGCACAGCCCTCCGATGGCGTGGGCGCCGCCGCTGTTGAACAGGGCGAGACCCACCATGAACCCGCCGGTGGCGGTCATCGTGGCCAGTCGCCCGGCCGTACGCTTCGTGAGTCGCATTTTGGTTGTGCCTCCTTGTGGCAATTTCCTGCGTGGAACGTCGCTGGCCGGCGGCCGCGACGCGCCCGGTCCGCTTCCTTGAAGGACTCGTGCTCCCCAGCACTGCGAACCGAGACATCTCGACATCCGCGTCCCGCCCTCGCCAGGGAGGGGGGCGGAACCGGTGGCGGGGCTGAGAGGGCCCCGCCACCGAGAACGGATCAGTACTCGCAGTTCACGACCTCGTCGCCGCCCCGGACGAGGCAGTCGTCGAAGTCGTCGCCGCCGTCGGCCTTGACGTGGCCGCCGCCGTCATGGATGAGGACGTCGTCGCCGGACCCGCCGACGAGATAGGACGTCGCCACCGTGTTGGTGACCTCCAGGGTGTCGTTCCCGCCGTCGCCGACCAGGGTCACGCTGTGGACGTTGTCGGCCGTGATGCTGTCATCGCCGGTGTCGCCCCGGACGACGGAGTTGCCGCCGGGACCGACGGCGATGGAGTCGTTGCCGGCCGCGCCGCAGATGAAGTCGTTGCCTCCACGGCCGTCGATGGTGTCGTCACCGTCGCTGCCGACGATCGTGTCGTCACCCCTGGTGCCGTCGATCACCGCCGGGCCGTACTGACCCGACGCGTCGAGCCAGGTGTGGCTGGCCGGACGGCCGTTGCACAGTCCACCGATGGCGTGAGCGCTCCCGTTGTTCAGAAATGCGATCCCCAACATGAACCCGCCCGTGGCGGTGGCCATGGCCAAGCGCCCGGCCCTCAGTCGATAAATCCGCATGATATTTGTGCCTCCTTTGAGGATTGATGCGCAGTACATCGCTGGGAATCGCCCAGCTACGACGCCCGGTCCACTTCGCACAGACGCGGCCGATCAAGCCCGCCGAAATATTGTGCAAGCAGCGCTCCCCAGCACTATGAACCGGACACTTGGCGTCTGATCTGACAGATCAGACGGCACCAGTTGGCGCGAAAACAACCGCCACCAGCCGGTGAATCACCGTGAGTACGGCCCGGGTTGCCGCTAGGGCAGCGGGATGAACCGTGCACGGCACACGAGCGCACGGTTCTAGCCCCAGCGGCAACCCGGACATCTCACAATCCTTAAGTGCAAAGAACACTTAAGAATTTGCCCCAGTCTTTGTAAGTCTTTATCTGATATTCGGAAAATCTTTTGGCGAGGCCCTTGCTCGCCTTTTTCTCCCCCGCTGCTAGAAGGAATAGTGCGTCATACGTCGAATAGAGTCAAGTTTATAGCTGAAATGCTTCTCAGACCCGGCGCGAAAAGCGTCAGCGGAACTGCGGCATGACGCCTTCGGCGAAGAGGGACAGCGTGGTGGTGTCGGGGTAGTCGGAGCACCAGGGGACGAAGTAGGTGCAGCCCAGCTCCACGTAGCGGGCGACCTTGTCCGTCACCTGCTCCGGGGTGCCGACGAGGTTGCCGGCGGCCCAGGACTCGTAGGCCTCACCCCACAGCGGCCCCGCCCGTCCGGCGTCGACCAGGGCCCGGATCTCGGCTTCGGTCTCCCGGACGAGCACCTCGGGGCTCCAGGACTTGCCGATCTCCTCCTCATCGCGGCCGACCGCCTGGCAATGGCCCTTGAGAACTTCCCGCTTGGCCGCCCACTCCTCGGGCTTGCCGCCCCAGTTGGCCCAGTCAGCCAGGCGGGCGACGACACGGAGCGTCAGCTGCTCGCCGCCCCCGCCGATCCACACCGGCGGCCGGGGCGACTGCAGCGGCTTCGGGTCGCACTGGGCCCGCTCGAGCCGGTAGTACCGCCCGTCGTAGGTCGTCTCGGGCTGCGACCAGAGCGAGGTCACGATCTCGACGGTTTCGGCCATGCGGCCGATGCGCTCCTTCGGCTCGCCGAAGTCGTAGCCGTAGCCGGCGAATTCGTTGCGGTACCACCCGGCGCCGATGCCCCACTCGAGCCGACCGCCGGAGATGACGTCGATGTTGGAGGTGATCTTGCCCAGCAGCGCCGGCGGGCGGTAGAGGGCGCACCCGACCATCTGCCCGAGCCGGATGCGGCTCGTGGCCTCGGCCAGGGCGGCCATGGTCGTCCAGCACTCGAACACCGCCTCGTTGGACGGCTTCGGCACGTTGTGGAAGTGGTCGTAGACCCAGATGGAGTCGTACCCCGCCGCCTCGGCGGCGAGCGTGATCTCCTTCGTCTTGGCCCACTTCGCCTGCGGATCGGCGATCTCCCGCAGCTCGCGCTTCCAGCCCTGCGGGGCGAACACCCCGAAACCGATCGTCATGGAGGCCCCTTCCGGTCGAATGACGAGGGGGATTATCGTCGGGGCATGACCGCCAGTGACGGGAACCGGTAATGCCGCGGGCAGCCAAGCCGACCCGGCTGCCCGGCGGGGGCCTGTCGATGGCCACGGAGCCCGACTGGTTCGTGAAGCAGGGCGACTTCCAGTCCCTGGCCGCCGGCCGGCCGCTCCTGTTCTACCGGGACCTCACCAAGGCCCGGGCGGACTGGGAAGCCGGGTGGCGGGACGTCTTCCTGGCCTCGTTCCCGGGGTCCGTCGACGCCGTCGACGCCGCGCTCGGGCTGCCTCCGGAGGAAGAGGAAGAAGCCGAGGAACCCGAAGAAGCCGACTAACCCGCCGGCCAGGACGGGTCGAGCTGGTGGAGGAACTCGGCGCAGCGGGCTTCCTCGTCGGCCTCGCCGATGCGGCCGGCCTGGCGGCGGAGGCCGTCGAGGGCCCGGAGAAACCCGAGGTTCTCGGCGTGGACGGACCGGACGTATCCGGAGCCCCGCCATCCCGCCTGGCGGAGGGTGTCGAGCCCCCGGTGGTAGGCGACCCGGAAGGCGGCATAGGCCTCGACATCGTCGCGGGCGTGCTCGCCGAGCCGGGCCCAGCCGTCGAGGAACCGGGGGAAGCGGGCCACGACGGCGGAGATCGCCGCCCGCCGGGCCTCCCCGTCGAGGTCCAGGGCGGCGTCGAGGGCGGCGCGGGCGTCGGCCGGCGCCGGCGGCAGCACCGTCTCGGGCAGACCGCCGGGCGAAAACGAGATGGGGAGGTCGGACATGAGCGGCATTATCGCCTCCCGCGGCAACCAGCGTTCTTTCCGGACCCCCGTCCGTCCGAAATGAACGCCGGATCGGGGGCGGTGGCCGGGGCTCCATAGACTCCGGCCCGATGATCGATCCCAACACCATCATGCGTGTCGACGGCAAGGTCGCCCTGGTCACCGGCGCCACCCGGGGCATCGGGCGGGCCATCGCCGAGACCCTCGTGGCGGCCGGCGCCGCGGTGTGCGTCACCGCCCGGAAGCAGGAGGAGCTGGACGAGACCGTCCGCACCCTGCGGGCGGCCGGGGGGGAGGCCACCGCCTTCGCCGGCTCCGTCGGCGACCCCGAGGCGGTGGAGGCCGGCGTGGCCCACTGCGTGGGGGAGTTGGGCGGGCTCGACATCCTCGTCAACAACGCCGCCACCAGCCCCTGGTTCGGGCCGGTGGTGAAGGCCGACATGGGCGCCGTGGCCAAGACATGGCAGACGAACCAGGAGGGCCCGCTGCGCTACATCCAGGCGGCGTGGAGGGCGACCATGGCCGACAAGGGTGGCGCGATCCTCAACGTGGCGTCACTCGGAGGGCTCAAGCCGACGCCGGGCATCGGCGTCTACAACATCTCCAAGGCGGCGCTCCTCCACATGACCCGTCAGCTGGCCATCGAGCTCGCCCCGACGGTGCGGGTCAATGCGCTGGCGCCCGGGATCATCAAGACCTCGTTCTCCCGGGCGCTCTACGAGCACGACGAGACCGGCGTGGCCGCCCGTCAGCCGATGGGTCGGCTCGGCACGCCCGACGACGTCGCCGCCGCCGCCCTGTTCCTTGTTTCCGACGCCTCGTCGTGGATGACGGGCGAGGTCATCGTGGTCGATGGCGGAGGCGCCCTCACCTGGCCTTCCTGACGGCCGGGTGCGGTACCAGCAGGACGTTCGCAGTCGAGGGCGCCATGCGCCGGTCGAGGTAGGCGGCGATGGCCTCGAACAGGGCGTCGCCGACCATGCCCCGGAGCTCCACCTCGAGGCTGCGGTAGACGGGCGCCGCTCCGGTGAAGGCCTCGGGGGCCTCGGTGCACCACCAGGCGAACTCGTCGCCGCCCGGCCCCCACCCGGACCGGGAGAACTCCGACAGGGTGGTGGTGACGGTGCCGTCGCTCTCCTCGTGGTCCTCCTTGCGGAGCGGGAGCTGCCAGCACACGTCGGGCTTCGTGGCCATCGGATGGGCGCCCTGGCGCAGGGCGAGCACGTGGAGGGCGCAGCCGGCCCCGGCCGCGAACCCCGGCCGGTTGAGGAACACGCAGGCGCCGTCGACGAGCCTGGTCCGCCACCCGCCCTGGGGCAGCCGGGCCGTGACGCCCCGACGCCGGCCCGGGGCGAGGTGCTGCCACTCGTCGGGCCGGAGATCCTCGGCCGCGGCCAGGACCCGGTCCCGGTCCTCCTCGTCGGTGAAGTGGGCGCCGTAGGAGCAGCAGCCCTGCTCCAGCTCGGGGGTGGGGCCGGTGAGCACCCCCTGGCACCCGCAGCCGAACAGGCACTGCCACGGCGACGTCAGCCAGGTCACGTCGACCAGCCAGCGCCGATGGGGATCGCCGGGATCGGGGAACGTCGCCCACTCCCGGTCGGGGCCGGGGGCGGTGTCGGGCCGGGGTGTCAGCACGGCAGCGCCGCCAGTTCCCGCCACAGCTCCCCCGCGGCCAGGACACCCCGCCCGAACTGGTCGAGGTCCAGGCCCTCGTTGGGGGCGTGAATGCGGTCGGAGGTGAGGCCGATGCCGAGGTGGAGGACCGGCGCGGCCAGGACCCGGCCCAGTGCCTCCTCCGGGCCCGATCCGCCGCTGCGGGTGAGGAGGGGCTCGGCGCCCCACACCCGGGTGATCGAGCGGGCGAGGGCGGCCACGGCGGGGTGGTCGGTCGGGGTGAGCGCCGGCGCGATGGCGGCGTCCCGGT
>JAUZEX010000017.1 GCA_030838815.1 Actinomycetota bacterium | reverse complement strand
ACGGGCTCTTCGCCGACGGCGACGCCCGGCCCGGCCCCCTCGGCCTCGGCCTGGCCGTCGACGAGCACGGCCGGCTGCTCGACCGGGCCGGCGACCCGTCCGACACCCTCTGGGCGCTCGGACCCCTCCGCCGGGGCGCGCTGCTGGAGACCACCGCCATCCCGGAGATCCGGGACCAGGCGGCGGCCCTGGCCCGGATCCTGCCCGAAGCCGCCCTGGCGATCGAGGTCGGCTACGCCCTCGAGGAGGCCCTTTGAACCGGGAAATGCAGCGTGACGGAGAAATAAATCCGCTCCGGCGTCGGCAATGAAGCGGCAGCTTCCTTTGACGCTCAAGCGGGGTCGAGCCCGGCCCAGCTTTTCTGACCTTTAGATGACGTCCCGCCCCGGCCGTGCCGGGCCGGGGAAGGGTCCACCACCCCGCCAGCGCCCCCAACGGCCGAGGCGGGCGACGGCGGGGTGGTGGTTCGTGGCTATCCAGGCGCGGTCAGGCGCCGGCCCTCCTCGCCTTGTGCAGTGCGGCGACCAGGGCGTCGACGTCGCCGGTGGTGTTGTAGAGGGCCAGCGACGGGCGCACGGTGGCCTCCAGGCCCAGAGCCCGGAGGCAGGGCTGGGCGCAGTGATGACCGGCCCGCACCGCGATGCCCTCCTGATCGAGGAACGCCCCGACGTCCTCCGTGTCCATCCAGTCGGCCACGAACGACAGGACGCCGATCTTCCCGGGGGCCGTGCCGATCATCCGCAGACCGGGCACCTGGGCCAGGGCCTGCGTGGCGTAGGCGGTGAGCATCTGCTCGTGCTCGGCGACGTGCTCCATGCCGATGGCGTTCAGATAGTCGATGGCCGCCGCCAGGCCGGCGGCGCCGGCGATGATCGGGGTGCCGGCCTCGAACTTCTCCGGCGCCTCGTTGTAGACGGTGTGCTCGAACGTGACGTCCTTGATCATGCTGCCGCCTCCCTGCCAGGGCGGCATGGCATCGAGGAGCGACTTCTTGCCGTACAGCGCCCCCACGCCCGTCGGACCGAAAAGCTTGTGGCCCGAGATGGCGTAGAAGTCGGCGTCCATGGCCGCCACGTTGACCGGGAAGTGCGACACCGCCTGAGCGCCGTCGACGACGACCACGGCGCCGTAGCGGTGGGCCATGGCCGTCATCAGCGGGACGGGGACGACGGTGCCGAGGGCGTTGGAAACCTGGGTCAGCCCGACGATCTTGACCCGGGGGTTGAGCAGCTTCTCGTACTCCTCGAGCCGCAACTCGCCCCGGTCGGTCATCGGAACGACCCGGATCCGGGCGCCCGTCTCCCTGGCCAGCATCTGCCAGGGGACGATGTTGGCGTGGTGCTCCAACATGGTGAGCACGATCTCGTCGCCCGGGCCGACTTCTTGGCGGCCGTACGTCTGGGCGACGAGGTTGATCGCTTCGGTGGTGCCGCGGACGATGACGATCTCGTCGGGCGAGGATGCGCCGATGAAATCCGCCACCGCCTTGCGGCCGCTCTCGTAGGCGTCCGTGGCCCGGCCAGCGAGGGCGTGGGCGGCCCGGTGGACGTTGGAGTTGTCCTGCTCGTAGTAGGCCGAGATGGCGTCGATCACCGACTGCGGCTTCTGGGTCGTGGCGGCGTTGTCGAGCCACACGAGGTCCTTGCCGTGCACCTGCTGGTGCAGGGCCGGGAAGTCGTTCCGCCACGCTGCCGGATCGGTGGCCTGCACCGGAGCGCCGGCCAGGACCGACTCCTCGGGTGAGGAGATCGGTCCCGTCCACTCGCCGGGGATGTGGAGGCCAGACAGCAGCCGGCTCAGGTCGGGCGGCGGCGGCAGAGGCGGTGCGCTGAACGGCGACCCCTGGCCGATGAAGGCCCGGGTCAACGCCTCGGCCCCCCCGCCGGCGGGCGCGGTTACGGCCTCCGGCGCCATGGCCGGCAGCGCCGCGCTCCGGAGCGCCTCCGCGGCCATGCGGGTCATCATCGCCTCGTCGGGTACGAACTCCGGACCGATGACCGCCGGCTGGCCGTGCCCGTTGCCGTTGCCGTTTCCGTTGCTGCTACTCATAGTCGTGGTACCGACCGACCTCGACCCCCTCGAGGACGCCGAGGGCGTCGTCGGTCATGACGGCGACGGAGAAGTACAGCGACATCAGGTAGGCGGCCACCGCCTTCGTGTTGATGCCCATGAACTTGACCGACATGCTCGGCACACCCTCGATCTCGTCGGGCAGGCCGGCCTGGTGGAGGCCGATCACGCCGCCGTCGGTCTCGCCCGTCCGCATCAAGAGGATGCTGGTCATGCCGGCGGCCTGGTCGGTGCGGGAGCGCCCGTTGACCTCGAGCTTGTCGCTCGGGACGATCGGGATCCCGCGCCAGGTCAGCATCGCCTGGCCGAACATGCTGGTCGTGGCCGGCGGCACACCGCGGCTGGTGCACTCGCGTCCGAAGGCGGCGATGGCGCGGGGGTGGGCCAGGAAGTAGCACGGCTTCTTCCACACCCGGGAGATCAGGTCGTCCATGTCGTCGGGCGTCGGCGGGCCAACCCTCGTCCGCATCCGCATCGACGGTGCCGCCTGGGCCAGCAGCCCGACCGTCGGGTGGTTGATGACCTCCCACTCCTGCCGTTCCCGCATGGCCGAGATCGTCAGCCCCATCTGCTCCCGGAGCTGGTCGATCGGGCTGTTGTAGATGTCGGTCACCCGGGTGTGGACCCGCAGGATCGTCTGAATGGCCTCGAGGGAGTATTCCTTCGGGAACTCCTGGTAGTCGACGAGGGTCCGGGGCAGTTCGGGCTCGCCCCAGTGGCCCGACTCGAGGTCGATCGGCGCTTCCCCCCACTCGTTGGCCCGGGAGGCGGCCCGCTCGGTCAGGCGGAAGGCGATCCGGTCGTTGAAGTCGGATCCCTGCTTCTGGAGATAGTCGACGTCGGCGCTCGACAGCCGCAGCAGCGACACCGGTGTCGCCGCCGCCAGCGCCGGAGTGGTGACGTTCTGGCCGACGAGCGCCTGCTCGCCGAAGTAGTCGCCGGACGTCATGGACGCGAGGCGGAGGTTTTCGCCGTGCATCCCGGTGGCCCGGGCCTCGAGCTGGCCGGAGGCGACGATCGAGAAGCGGTCGGCGGGCACCGTCTGGCCGGGGTCGAAGGTCTCGACAGTCATGCGGGTGGCCATGGCCTCCAGCGTCGTGTCGTCGAGGTCGCGCAGGAACGGGACGCGGCCCAGCTCCATCGGGTCGAGCGCCATGCTGCCGTCGAGCGTGCCCATCCGGAGCCGGACCGCTTCGGGGATGAGGACCTTCCGCTGGTTCACCCGGAAGGCGCCGGCCTCGACGCCGACCCATGGCATGAGGTTGAGCAGATAGCGAGGTGTGACGCCGAGCTGCTGGACGCGGCTCTTGGTCGTCGTGGCCAGGTTGCGGGCGGCCTCGATGCTGACACTCTGGCGCGCGCCGTTGGTCAGGACGGGTTCAGTGGCGACCACGTGTGTTGTACCTCCCGGATGGGGTTGGCGGCTCGTGGCGGTGACACTACGGGCCAGGTTTGGACCCTTCCGAGGCGTGGCGGAGGCTAGCAGGTCGCGGGCATATGGAACACTCCGGAGGTGGTCCAGGGGCGCAAAATGAAGGGGCGATGAGAAGCCGGTATATCGCGGTCGGCGCGAAACCCAATTCCCGGGGTTTTCGATCAGGAATTGTCTGAATGCTCAGAGATCGTTGACGAGCTCGATCAGGAGCAGCGAGAGGCTGTAGGTGAGGCAGAACTGGGTGCGCCGGTCCTCGGCGGGGGCGGAGGCGTGCTCGCAGGCCAGGGTCCCGGCCTCGTCGTAGCGGAGCGCTCCCGGGCAGGTGACGGGGTGGTGGGGACGGATGCCCCCGCCGGTGTCGGCCAGGGCGCTCGACGTCGAGAGGATCGACTGGAGGCCGCTCACTCGCCCTCCCACTGAGCGAAGGCGATGAGGAAGGGCCGCTCGACGAGCAGGTCGTCGATCTCGGCGATCAGCTCGTCGGCCCCGTCGAGGAGGTCGGTGGCATCGAGGCGCGCCTGCGCGATGGCCGCGTCCTGTTCGGCCAGACGCTGCGCTTCCCTCGGCGTGAGACGCCCCTGCGACGGACGGGTCCCCAACTGAACCTCCTACACCCTTGCAGGAGTGTTCGACAGCCAGAGGCTGGCTCCTGCTTCGATTCGTCCGATTCAGGGCATTTCGCGCCGCCCGCGGTGACGCGGATCCGCCGACGGCTTCCAGCTGGCACTCTTATCTGTTCGGGTTCCGCAAGGGCGCGTCAAGGAGGTGGACTTGCCCGACGCCGATTCCGGCCGCCAGGCCTCGGCCCGCACCGACGATCTCGGGGCGGAGCGCGCCTACGTCGAGCGCCTGTACGCCCGGCTCGACGCGGTGCGGGCCAAGCTCGACGCGGAGCTCGGGCGGGTGCGGGCGAACCCCGGAGGCACGCACCAGTGGCGGCAGGAGCGCGACGCCCTGGCCGGCAACCTGGAGAACCGCCTGGCGGCGCTCGACATCGGCGATCTGCCGCTGTGCTTCGGGCGCCTCGACATGGGCGACGGCGCCCGCTACCACGTCGGCCGCCTCGGCCTCGCCGAGGCCGACTACGAGCCGCTGCTGGTGGACTGGCGGGCCCCGGCCGCCCAGCCGTTCTACCGGGCCACGGCCGCCGACGCCCAGGGAGTCGTCCGCCGTCGGCACCTGCTGACGCACGGGCGGGAGGTCGTGGGTCTCGACGACGAGGTGTTCGACCTCGACGCGCTGTCGGAGACGGAGCAGGCCGGCCTCCACGGCGACGCCGCCCTGCTCGCCGCCCTGCGCAAGGGGCGCACCGGCCGGATGGGTGACATCGTGGCCACCATCCAGGCCGAGCAGGACCAGGTGATCCGCTCCGACGTCGCCGGCGTCCTCGTCGTCGAGGGCGGGCCGGGGACGGGCAAGACCGCCGTGGCCCTCCACCGGGCCGCCTATCTGCTCTACACCCACCGGGCCCGGCTGGCCGGCAACGGCGTGTTGGTCGTCGGGCCCAACGCCGTGTTCCTCCGCTACATCGAGCAGGTACTCCCGTCGCTGGGGGAGACGGGCGTGCTGCTGGCCACGCCCGGCGAGCTGTACCCCGGGGTGACCGCCCGCCGCCAGGATCCGCCCGCCACCGCCCGGGTGAAGAGCGACCTGCGGATGGTCCAGGTGATCCGGCGGGCGATGGCCGACCGCCAGCGCGTGCCCCGGGAGGATCTCCGCCTCGCCTACGACAACCTCGACCTCGTGCTGAAGCGGGCGACGTGCCGACGGGCCCGCGACGCCGGCCGGCGAAGCAGCCGCCCCCACAACCCGTCCCGGGAGACGGTGGAACGGATCCTGCTCATGTCGCTGGTCGACCAGGTCCGGTCGGGGCTGACCGCGCTGCGCGGTTCCGAGCCCGAGCCCGACGAGCTCGACGAGGCCTGGGAGGAGCTGCGCCGGTCGCGCGACTTCCGCTTCGCCATGGAGCGTATCTGGCCCATCCTCTCAGCCCCGGAGCTGCTCAACGACCTCTTCGGCACCCCGGCGCTGGTCAACTCCGCCGGAGGGTCGGTCCTCAAGCCCGAGGAGCGGGAGGCGCTGTACCGGGAGCGGTCGCGCGACCTGACCGCCGTCGACTGGTCGGTGGAGGACGTCCCGCTCCTCGACGAGGCGGCGGAGCTCCTCGGCGTACCGGTCGGACGGGCCCAGCGCACGGCCCGCCGCCGGGCCGGCCGGCGCCGGCGGGGCGCGCGCTTCGCCCGAGCCGTCCTCGAGGGGCTGCGGCTCGACATGCCGATCGACCCGGAGCTCCTGGCCGAGCGTTACGCCGGCGAGGCGGCGGTTCTGTCCGTGGCCGAACGGGCCCGGCTGGACCGGACCTGGGAGTACGGCCACGTGATCGTCGACGAGGCCCAGGAGCTCTCCCCGATGGCCTGGCGGGTGCTGTTCCGCCGCTGCCCCAGCAAATCGATGACGGTCGTCGGCGACCTGGCCCAGACCGGCGCCTCCTGGGGCCCGGCCAGCTGGGCCGAGCTGTTCGACCGCCACGCCCCGAACCGGTGGCGCCGCGCCGAGCTCACGGTCAACTACCGCACGCCGGCCGAGATCATGGAGGTGGCCACGGCGGTGCTGGCCTCCGCCGCCCCGGGAGTGGTCCCGCCTCGCTCGATGCGGGAGGAGGGCGTGCCGCCGTGGGTGGTGCAGGCCCCGCCGGGCGGGGTCGTGGAGGCTGTGGCCGACGCCGTCCGCCGGGAGCTGGCCGCCATCGGCGACGGGCGGGTGGCTGTGATCGCACCCGCCGGCGAGGCCGAGAAACTGGCCCGGGACCTCGCCGCCGCCCTGCCGGAGGCGACGGTCGGCGACCGCACCTCCCCGTTGGACGGGCTGGTCGCCGTGCTCAGCGTGGCCGAGACCAAAGGCCTGGAGTTCGACGGCGTGATCGTGGTGGAGCCGGCCGTGATTCTCCGCGAGTCGGAACGGGGGATGAGCGATCTCTACGTGGCCCTGACCCGGGCCACCCGCCGCCTCGGGGTCGTCCACACCGAGCCGCTGCCCAAGGAGATGGCAGGCCTCCGCCGACCGCCGGCCAGCGGCGACGCCGCCGGGGCCCGGGACGCACCCGCTTAGCCGCGCTCGAGGAAGCTCCAGTGGCGGCGGCCGGTGCCGGAGAGAAGCCGGCCGAATCGCAGCCCGGGGAAGTGGGCCGCGGCCACCGGCACGTCGCTGCCCTCGAGCTCTTGGGCCAGGGCCTCCCGCGTCCGGCGGGCGAGGTCGGGGTCGACGTCGAACAGGGCCTCCCAGTCGTTCTCCACCAGCTCGACCGGGCAATGGACGACGTCGCCCAGGAGCAGCGCCCGTTCCGTGCCGTCGGCGACGACGACCACGGCGGAGCCGGGCGTGTGCCCGGGGGCGTGCCGGATGGTGATGCCGGGGGCGATCGGGGCGCCGTCGGCGAACGGGTCGAGGCGGTCGGCGAGCGGCGTGAGCTTGCGGACCGACCCGACCTCGGGGCTCGGGCCGGACACGAAGTGGTCCCAGTCGGCGGCGTGGCAACGAAACGTGGCCCGGGGGAACACGACGGCGCCCTTCTGCGTGGCCCAGCCGACGTGGTCGAAGTGGAGATGGGTGAACACGACGTCGGTGACGTCTTCGGGCCCGACCCCAAGGGCGGCCAGGCTGTCCACGAACTGCCCGCCGTGATACCTGTCGTTGTCGATCCGGCCCACGCCGGCGTCGACGATCACGACCCGGTCGCCGGTCCGCACCAGGAACCCGCCCATGGCCAGCTCGAGGCTGCCGTCGGCGGTGACGAACTGCTCGTGGGGCAGCCACGGGTCACTCCGGTCGCCGGTGAAGCGGAGCAGCTCGTCGGCGGGTATCCGGGCCCAGCCATCATGGACGGGTTGGATCTCGAGGGCGCCCACTCGCATGGCGCCGACTGTAGGCCGGAAATTCGCTTTCTCCGGCGCTCGGCGGCCGCCTAGGGTCCTCCCCGCCGGGCATTCCGTTCCCGGCTCCCGAGGAGGCCCCATGTTCGGCTCTCGCCCTCGGGTCGCGGCGTCCCTGGTCCTCGCCGCCCTCGTCCTGCCCCTCCGTCCGGTGCTCGCCTCGCCGGGGCCCGCCGATTCCGTCCGCGTCCTGGGCGGCCGTCCGGTGACCGCCGGGCGCTATCCCTTCCTCGTCTCCCTCCAGAGGGTGGGGGCCACCGGCGCCGCCGCTCACTTCTGCGGCGGGTCCCTGATCGGAACCGTGTGGATCCTCACCGCCGCCCACTGCCTCCAGGGCCAGAGCCCGGCGGGGGTCCGGGTCGTGGTCGGCGCCACCCGGCTCTCGGCCGGCGATGGGCAGGTCCGCCGCCCGGCCGAAGTCCACATCCACCCCGCCTACGACGGCGACGCCGCCCACGGTGCCGACGTGGCCCTGATCCGGCTCTCGGCCCCGGTGGAGGGCATCACGCCGGTCAAGGCGGTCGGGCCCGCGGAGCGCGATCGGTGGGAGCCCGGAGACACCGCCACCGTCGTCGGGTGGGGCGTCACCAGCGAGGCGGGCACGATCGCGTCCGACGACCTACTGGCGGCCACGGTCCCGATCGAGCCCGACACCGTCATGACCGCGGCCGGCGCCTACGGAGACTCGTTCCGCCCGTCGGACATGGTGGGTGCCGGCCCGATGGACGGCGGCTCCGACGCCTGCTTCGGGGACAGCGGCGGCCCGCTGCTCGTGGGGAGGGGTTCCACGCTGCGCCAGGTCGGGATCGTCAGCTTCGGGCTCGGTTGCGGGCGGCCCGGACACCCCGGGGTCTACAGCCGCCTGGGGGAGGGGCGGGTGCGGACGTTCGTGGACTCCCTCGTC
>JAUZEX010000008.1 GCA_030838815.1 Actinomycetota bacterium | reverse complement strand
TGGAGCGGTGCACGGCGCCGGCGAACCCGTCGATGCGGCGGATCCGGGAGTTGAACGTGTCGGCCACGTAGAGGTTGCCGGCCTCGTCGAACTCCAGCGCCCGCGGGGTGGCGAACCCCGCCGCGGTGGCCGGCCCGCCGTCGCCGCAGCTGTTCTCGGGCGTGGTGTAACACGTCCTCCCGCTCCCGGCGGCGGTGGTGATGATGCCGGCGGCGTCGACCTTGCGGATCCGCTGGTTCAGGGAGTCGGCGATCCACACCGTCCCGGCCCCGTCGACCGCCACCCCCCGGTTGAAGTTGAGCTCGGCCCGGCTGGCCGGGCCGCCGTCGCCGGAGAAGCCGGCCTTGCCGGTGCCGGCGAAGGTGGTGATGATCCCCGAGGGGTCGACGCGGCGGATCCGGTTCACCCGCGGCTCGGTGAAGAGGAGCGAGCCGTCGCCGGCCAGCGCCATCGTGCGGGGCTCGGTGAGCTTGGCCTGGGTGGCGGGGCCGCCGTCACCGCTCTCGCCGGTGACGCCCGTCCCGGCGATGGTCGTGATGATCCCGGTGGCGCCGTCGACCCGGCGGATCTTGTCGTTGCCGGAGTCGGTGATGATCATGTCCCAGTCGCGGTCGAACAGGACGCCCTTCGGGCCGTCGATCTTGGCCTCCGTCGCCGGGCCGCCGTCGCCGGTGCTGCCGTTGTGGCCCCCCTGGCCGACCACGGTCGTGATCACGTGCGTGACGTGGTCGACCTTGCGGATGGCATGGTTGGCGCTGTCGGCGATGTAGAGATCGCCGTTGGCGGCCACGGCCGCGCTGTGGGGGCAGCTCAGGGTCGCCTGCGTGGCCGGCCCGCCGTCGCCGTGGAAGTCCGCCTTGCAGTCGGAGTCGTTGCGCGGGACATAGCCGCCGCTGTGGCCGGCCACGGTGGTGATGACGCCGTCGGCGCCGACCCGACGGACGACCTGGTTGAAGGTGTCGACGATGTACATGGTCCCGGCGCCGTCGAAGGTCAGCATCCGGGGCTCGTTCATCTGGGCGTCCCGGGCCGGCCCGCCGTCGCCCGAGTAGCCGGGCGGGCTCTTGCCGGCCACGGTCGTGATCGTGCCGGAGTCGGCCCCGGCCGGCGGTACGAGGACGGCACCGGCCAGTGCGACGATCCCGAGCGCCGCCGCGCCCCGGGTACGAATTGACCACGGCATGACCGCACATTGTGTCCCGGTGCGAGCCCGGGGCGGCGGACCCTCCGGGTACCCGAAGGACCCGGATCGCGGTCCGGAACGCGATGATGGCCCCATGGACGAGACGCGGCACACCGTTCCCTCCCCGCTGGTCGGCGACGGCCTGGCGGTGCCGTGCGTCGACGGGCAGCAGCGGCCCTACCTGAACCTCGACTCGGCCGCCTCGGCCAGCGCCCTGCCGGCCGTGGCCCGGCGGGTGGAGGAGTTCCTGCCCTGGTACTCGAGCGTGCACCGGGGCGCCGGCTACAAGTCCCGGCTGGCCACCAACGCCTACGAGGAGGCCCGCCTCGCCGCCCTGCGCTTCGCCGGCCGGCCCGCCGACGGCGACGACATCGCCGTGATCGTCCGGAACACCACCGAAGCCGTCAACCACCTCGCCTACCGGCTGCCGCTGACCCCCGACGACGTCATCGTCACCACCGTCGTGGAGCACCACGCCATGCTCCTGCCGTGGGGGCGCCGCTGCCAGCGGCGGTTCGTGGAGTGCGGCCCCGACGGCACGTTCTCCGCCGACGACGTGGTCGCCGCCCTCGAGGCCTCGCCCCGCCCCAAGCTGCTGGCGATCACGGGGGCCTCGAACGTCACCGGCTGGCTGCCGCCGCTCGACGCCATCCTCGCCGCGGCCCACGAGCGGGGGATCCCGGTCATGGTCGACGCCGCCCAGCTCGCCCCGCACCGGCCGTTGCCGCCGGCCGCCGACTACATCGCCTGGAGCGGGCACAAGATGTACGCCCCCTTCGGCGCCGGTATCCTCATCGGGCCCCGGGCCACCTTCGCCGAGGGCGACCCCTTCCTGGCCGGAGGCGGCGCCGTCGACCTGGTCGACCTCGACGAGGTGGCCTGGACCGACCCGCCGGAGCGGGAGGAGGCCGGCTCCCCCAACGTCATCGGGGCGGTGGCCCTCGACACCGCCTTCGCCGAGTTCGACCGCATCGGGTGGAAGGCGATCATCGAGCACGACGACGCTCTCGTGAGCTCCCTGCGGTCAGGCCTGGCCGCCATATCAGGCGTGCGGCTCCTGGGGCCGAAGCCGCCACCCGGGGGCGTCTCCCATGAAGACGTCACGCTGCCGCTGGCCACCTTCACCGTCGACGGGCTGCATCACGCCCTCGTCGCCGCCCGGCTCTCGGCCGAGTACGGCATCGGCGTCCGGCACGGCTGCTTCTGCGCCCACCCCTACCTGCTCCGCCTCCTCGACCTGAGCCCGCAGCAGGTGGCCGACTACCGCGCCGCCGTCCTCCGCCACGACCGGCGGGAGATGCCCGGCGCGGTGCGGGCCAGCGCCGGCCTGTCGACGTCACACGCCGACCTCGACCGGTTCCTGGTGGCGGTGGCCGAGATCGCGGCCGGGAAGCCGGCCCCGGTCGACTACGTGCAGGACCCGTCGACCGGCGACTACTGGCCGGAGGGGACCGCCCCCGGCTGGACGGCCGACGACCGCAGCCTCGGCGCCTCCTGCGCCCGCGGTTAGCGTCAGCCGCCGCCGCGGCCGAGCGCGAACGACGTCAGCAGCAGCGCCAGCACGACCGAGGTGATCACCACGAAGGTCCGGTCGCGCTGGTAGACGAAGGCGAGCACGGAGATCGCCACCCGCAGGACGGGCGTGGCGATGAGCAGCAGCAGCCCGGTCATCACGATGGCCCGCCCCTGGCTGTGCTCGAGGCCCTGGATCACCGACGGCACCGAATGCGGGAACTCCGCCCCCGGCGTCGTGAGACGGACCAGGTCACGGCGGGAACTGAGGTAGTGGGGATGGTGGACGAACGTGACCACCGTTCCGGCCAGCACGACGAGCAGGCTGGTCAGCACGCCGATGCGGAGCAGGGCGCTGATGGCCAGCTCCACCCTCCGGACCCGGTCCTCAGCCCGGGTGTCGGCCTCCCGGTCCAGGCGCAGGTCCGTCATTGCACCCCCTTCAGGAGCATCTCCAGCGACACCCACAGCAGCACGGCCACGAAGACCTTCCGGATGACCGAGCTCTGCAGGCGGCCGAGCAGCCGGGAACCACCGAGGGCTCCGGTCAGCACGCCCATGGCCACCGGCCCGGCCACGAACGGGTCGACCTGCCCCCGGGCGAAGTAGACGCCGGCGCTGGCCGCCGCCGTCACCCCGATCATGAAGTTGCTCGTGGCCGTCGAGACCTTGATCGGCAGCCGCATGGCCAGGTCCATGGCCGGAACCTTGAGGGCGCCACTACCGATGCCGAGCAGTCCGCTGACCACGCCCGCCACGTACATGAGACCGAGGCCGATCGTCGATCCGGTGACCGGGTAATGGATCTCCCGGCCGAGCGCCTCGTCGACGTAGGAGCTGTGCAGCGCCAGCCGGTCGGCGAGAGCGTCGACCGGCACGGCCACCGCCAGGTCGGCGTGGCGCTTGCGGAACATGGCCAGGGCCGAATAGCCCATGACCACGCCGAACACGAGGTACAGCGTGCGGACGGGCACCACGCCGGCCAGGTAGGCCCCCGACAGCGCCCCGGCGGTGGTCCCGAGCTCCAGGAACATCGCCACCCGCAGGTTCGTCATGCCGTCGCGGACGTAGGCGGCCGCCGCCCCGCTGGAGGTGGCGATCACCGACACGATCGACGCCCCGATGGCGAACCGGATGTCGACGTGGAGGAGCAGGGTCAGCGCCGGCACGACGATGATCCCGCCGCCGAGCCCGAGAAGCGACCCGAGGCCGCCGGCCGCCACCGACAGTGCGAACACCGCCACGGTAAAGAGCAAAGGAGTCATGTTGTCCCCAACGTTTCCCGGATGATCATATGTCTAGACATCTGATCACGTGATTTGGGTAGGCTGGCGCCATGAACCTCACCCCTGGCTTCGAGATCGCGATTCTCGTGGGGGCGGTGGCGGCGGGGGTTCTCGGGGCCCTGATGGGGCTCGGCGGCGGCGTGCTGATCATCCCGATGCTCACGGCCCTCGGCGTCGACATCCGTCACGCCATTGCCGCCAGCATCATTGCCGTCATCGCCACCTCCTGTGCCGCGGCGTCGTCCTACGTACGCGACGGCCTGGCCAATATCCGGCTCGGGATCTTCCTCTGCGTGGCCACCACCACGGGCGCACTGGTGGGCGCGGGCCTCAACGGTCTCCTGCCCGTCCGCGCCCTGTTCCTGATCTTCGCCGCCGTCCTCGCCTGGTCGGGTGTCGTCATGTTCCGCAAGCGGGGCCGGCCGGTGACGCGCCTCGAACCGGCGGAAGACGCACCCGGCGGGCGGCTCCGGCTGGCCGGCCGGTTCTACGACCCGTCGCTCGACCGGGAACGCCGCTACGCCCCCAAGCGGCCGGCGCTCGGCTTCGGCCTGATGCTCGGAGCGGGGACGGTGTCCGGACTCCTCGGCATCGGCAGCGGCGCCCTCAAGGTCCCGGCCATGGACGTGGCCATGGACCTGCCGATCAAGGTCTCCACCGCCACCAGCAACTTCATGATCGGGATCACCGGCCTGGCCAGCGCGCTGGTCTACCTCCAGCGGGGCCAGGTGCTGGTGTCGCTCGTCGCCCCCATCGCCCTCGGAGTGCTGGCGGGCGCCACCGTCGGCACCCGGATTCTGCCCAGAGTGGCGGCCTCGACCATCCGGTCGTGGTTCGTCGTGGTGCTGGCGGTCATCGTGGCCCAGATGCTCTACAAGGGGCTGGTCGGATGAGCGTCGACCAGCCGCTCGCGCCCCGCCGCTACGAGCGCAGCGAGGGGGAGCAGCGCTCCCGCCAACAGGAGACCCGCCAGCTCGAGGCCCGCATCGCCGCCATCCTGCGGACGGGCGTCGTCACCGCCGCCGTCCTCCTGACCGTGGCGCTGCCGTGGATGGTGTTCCAGGACCGGTCCCACCGCGCCCACCGGCTCTCGGTCGGCGAGGGGCTCCGGCTGCTGCCCGGTCTCGACCCCCGGGCGCTGGCCGCGGTGGGCGTGATCATCCTCGTCGCCACCCCGATCCTCCAGCTACTCATGTCGGCGTTCCTGTTCTGGCGCAAGCGCGACCGTCTCTACCTGGCGCTCAGCCTCACCGTCTGCGTGATCATCGCCGTCGGAGCGCTGCTGACCGGCGGGGGCCACTGACAGGGGCGGGCTCCGGGCCGGTACGCTCGGCCGTGACCATGGGCTCCTCCCCGCTTCTCCTGCTGTGGACGGCCGACCCCAAGGTCGTGCGGGCGGCGGAGACCGTGGCCGGCGAGCACGGCCTCACCACCCGGCGCGCCGACGCCGCCGATCCGGCCGAAACCCCGGCGGTGGTCGTGCTCGACCTCGATGCCCCCGGTGCGTTCGACACGCTGGTCGACCTGCGCGGCCGGTGGCCGGAAGCGCTCGTGGCCGGGCATCTCGGGCTGCCCGACCGCGACCGGTGGCTGGCGGCCGAGCGGGCCGGCTGCGACCTGGTGGCCAACCGGGGGGCCCTGGCCGCCGCCCTCCGCAAGCGCCTGGCCGCCGGCGCCCCCCGCCGGGGCCGGCGGGTGCCCCTGTTCGCCCTGGCCGACGCCGCCGGCCGGCTGGGCTGCGTCCACCGGGATCCCGGCACCGTCGAGGAGCCCCTGGCCGTGTACCACGTTGGGAGCGGGTTCCACGCCTGCGCCGATCGCTGCCCCCACGCCGGCGCCCCGCTGTCGGAGGGCGAGCTTGAGGGCGGTGTCGTCACCTGCCCCCGCCACGGCAGCCAGTTCGACGTGACCACCGGCGAGCGCCTCCGCGGCCCGGCCGACACCGACATCGCCACCTACGCCACCGTCTCCGACGGCGGCCAGCTCTACCTGCTCGTCCCGGACTGAGTTGGCAGGTAGATGAGTCCTTGCGCAGATGCGCAAGTGTTCGGTAGCCTCCGCCCCGTGACGGTGCCGGATGTTCTGATCGATGAGGCGGCCCGTCGCTTCGCCCTGCTGTCCGATCCGACCAGGCTGCGGATCCTGGCCCTGCTGCTCGAGCGGGAGCCGGTCACGGTGACCGAGCTGTCCGACGCGCTCGGCATCGCGGCACCCAACGTGTCGCAGCATCTCGCTCGCCTGAGCGCCGGGCGGCTGGTGGGCCGGGAGAAGCAGGGGCGCACCGTGCAGTACCGCACCACCGACCCGAGCCTCCGCCCGCTCTGCGAGTTGATGTGCACCTCGTTGGTGGCGCAGGCCGAACGACTCCGTCCACCACAGGCGCGAGCGGGTTAGGCCACAGCTCAACGCTGGTTCGACCCGGGGGTACGGGGGTGCCCCCCGGAAGGAGAGAAGCGCATGAGGGGGGCATCGGCGCTGGCGGTCGAACAGACGCGCGAGGTCTTCTCGCACGTTCACGGGCCGGCCAAGATCCTGTTCTACGTCCTGGCCGCGGCGGCGACCCTGGCCTTCGCCGACTACGCCTGGAAGCGGGTCAAGAAGTACCGCCGGGGTCGGGCCATCGGCCGGTGGCGGGAGATGTGGGAGCAGACCCGGGCCCGCAAGCCGGAACTGGTCGCCGCCGGCCGGCAGCTGGCCCGGTCCCGCCCGCTGCAGACGTCGCTGGCCGCCATCGCCTCCAACTCCACGGTGTCCAAGCGCGACCCCAAGGCGGGCCTGGCCCACTTCTTCGTCTTCTGGGGCTTCATCACCCTGTTCATCGGGACGGTGATCCTCACCATCGACAGCGACATCCTGGGCCCCATCACCGGCAAGGTCGTCGGCCACGAGATCCACTTCTTCCACGGGCCCTTCTACCTCGTCTACTCCGTGATCCTCGACGTGATGGGGCTGGGCGCCATCGTGGGCCTGGCCTACCTCATCGGACGCCGGGCCACCCGACCGCCCCAGCTCGACTACACCCGGGCCGAGACGCCCGAGGAGGGGTACTCCCG
>JAUZEX010000672.1 GCA_030838815.1 Actinomycetota bacterium | reverse complement strand
GGCGCCGCGGCCCGGCGAGCTGCTCCGGGAGCGGTTCCGGGCCGTCGCCTCGCTGGCTCGGCTGGTGGTGCGCCACAACCGCTGGCGGCCCCCGGAGGAGAGCTTCGTCATCGACCCCGGCGGCATCGCCCTCCGCCCGGTGGCGCCGACGGTGTCCGGCGCCCCGGGAGAGATTCTCGAGCTCGCCGTCGACGTCCGCAACCGCAGCCGCTCGTGGCTGTCCTCGGCGTTCCCCCACCAGCCGGTCAACGTCTCCTACCGGTGGCTCGACGAGACCGGCGCGCCGCTCGACATCGAGGGCCGGCGTACGGGCTTTCCGGCGCCACTGGCGCCCGGCCGGTCGGTCCGGCTCGCCGTGGCCGTCGAACTCCCCGCCACCCCGGGCCGCTACGCGCTGGTCCTGACCCTGGTCCAGGAGCGCTTCGCCTGGCTCGACGACGTCGACGCCCGCTGCAGCGCCCGCCTCCCGGCCACCGTCGCCGACCCGGGTATCTGAGCCGGCCGTGCGTCTCCTCTTCGTCGTCCAGCGCTACGGCCCGGAGGTGGCCGGAGGCGCCGAGACCTGCTGCCGGGAGTTCGCCACCCGTCTCGGCGCCCGGGGCCACGAGGTCGAGGTGCTGACCAGCACGGCGCTGAGCTACCTCGACTGGGCCAACCACTTCCCGGCCGGCCCGGCCGAGCTCGACGGCGTCACGGTGCACCGCCTCCCGGTGGACGGCCAACGCGACGACCGGTTCTTCACGCCCCTCAACACGCGGGTGGTGTGGGGCCACAAGCCGGTGCCGCTCCACCTGCAGCACCAGTGGATGCGGTCCCAGGGGCCGTGGATGCGCAACCTCGTCCCATGGCTGGTGGAGCGCGCCGCCGGCTACGACGTCGTGATCTTCTTCACCTACCTCTACTACCCGACCTGGGCCGGCCTGCCGGCCGCCGCCGCCCTCGCCCCCACCATCCTCCACCCCACCGCCCACGACGAGCCACCGATCGCCCTCGAGCTCTTCCGCCCGATGTTCCGCCATCCCTCGGCGTTCGCCTTCCTGACCGAAGAGGAGCTGGAACTGGTGCAGGCCCGCTTCCCGATCGGGCGCCCCTACGACGTGGTCGGAGTCGGGGTCGATCTGGCCCGCCACGGCGACGGCGGAGCCGCCTTCCGGGGCGCCCATGGTCTCGGTGACCGGCCGTACCTGCTCTTCGTGGGACGGGTCGATCCGGCCAAGGGCTCGGAGGAGCTCCTCGAATTCTTCGCCGCCCACAAAGAACGGGTCCCCGGGCCCCTGGCCCTGGCCGTGGTCGGCGACCCCGTCCGGCCCCTCGACGAGCACCCCGACGTGATCTGCGCCGGCTACGTGACCGAGGCCGTCAAGGAGTCGGCGCTGTCGGGGGCGCTGGCTCTGGTCCAGCCGTCGTACTTCGAGAGCTTCTCGATGATCCTGACCGAGGCCTGGGCCCACGCCAAGCCGGCGCTGGTGCAGGGCTACTGCGACGTCCTGGCCGGCCAATGCCGCCGGAGCGGTGGCGGCATCCCCTACCGGGGCTTCGCCGAGTTCGACGCCGCGCTCGAGATGCTCCTCGGCGACGCCCCCCTCCGGGACCGGCTCGGGCGGGCCGGTCGCCGGCACGTCGAGGAGCGCTACGACTGGGACCGGGTGTTGGAGCGCTACGAAGCGCTGCTGGAGTCGACCCGGATCTCGACGGGGAGCCGCACCAGGCCGATGTCGCGGCCGGGGGCTCTCACCTCGAAGCGGCGGAGCTGCTCCCAGCTGTCGTAGACGAGCCCGCCCTTGGTGTGGACGCCGATCGTGACGGCGTACGTCCCGTCGAGGAGCGGCACGTCGGGGAAGGAGAACGACACCGCCCGCCGCCCGGCCACCGTACCGAGGTCGATGCCGTGGAGGTGGGTGTTGGTGCCGTAGACGAGCCAGCCCATGGAGCTGTAGACGGCGATGCCCACGACGACGTCGTCCACCGGTTCGGGAGCGTCGAGGGTGACGTCGAGCCGCATGCCCTCCCCCGGCTGGACCGCCTCCTGGTCGGCGGTGGCGTAGGCCACCCGGGCGTCGGCGATCTTCACGCGACCCCACATCGGGGACATCTCCGACCGGGCCATCTCGGGGCTCATGTCCTCGGCCGGGGTGGCGGCCTTGAGGAGACGCTCCCGGAACTCCCGGATCACGTCGTTGGGATCGCCCTGGGCGACCATCACGCCGTGCTCCAGGGCGGCGGCCTTGTCGCACATCTGGCGGACGAGGTCGGCGGCGTGGGTGACGACGACGATCGTGCGCCCCTCGGCCTGGAAGGAGCGCACCTTGTCGATGCACTTCCGCTGGAAGGCTTCGTCGCCGACGGAGAGGACCTCGTCGACGAGGAGGATCTCCGGGTCGACGTTGATGGCCACGGCGAAGCCGAGCCGGACGTACATGCCCGACGAGTAGTGCTTGACCGGCGTGTCGATGAACTGCTCCAGCTCGGCGAAGGCCACGATGTCGTCGAAGATGCGGTTGACCTCGACCCGCTTCAACCCGAGGATCGACCCGTTCAGGTACACGTTCTCCCGCCCCGAGAGCTCGGGGTGGAAGCCGGCGCCCAGCTCGAGCAACGCC
>JAUZEX010000841.1 GCA_030838815.1 Actinomycetota bacterium | reverse complement strand
CCGGGTGGGGCGACCGGTGACGACCTAGGAGTGGACCCAGGCGGCCGGAACGCTGTGCTGCTCCTGGCCCAGGGAGCAGGGAAGTCCGGCGGCCTTGACCTTCTTGCACAGCGCCAGGGCGGGGCCCGGGGTGGAGTAGCCGTTGCCGTACTCCACTTCGATGTGCTTGGGCCGGTTCACCTGGACGACGGCCTTGAAGCCTTTGGCCCGGGCTTTGTTGGCCACGGCGTTGGCCTGCGCCAGCGTCGGATAGTGACCGGCAATCGCTTCGTAGGGGTGGGCCAGCTGGGCCACCGCCGGGGACGCCGTGGCGCCGACGACCAGTCCCGCCGTGGCGGCGACGACCGCGAACAGCTTGTGGGATCTCACGATGGCGACCTCCTCATTGCACTCCTACAGGGGTGTAGGCTCGTCCCTTACATTCGAGTTGTCACCTTTGAGTCCCTTCGTGCGCATCCGGGATTATTGCGCCGGAAAGATCCCGCAGGGCCGCGGCCGGGAGTTCCCAGATCCGGAGCCGGCGGAGTGCGGCCGACGGGGAGGCGGCGGCGATGACTGCCCGGGCCTCGTTCTTGGTCATGGCGCGGCCCGAGTCCCGGGCAACCGCGAGCAGGGCGTCGCGCCAGGCATTGGCCACCTTGGCGCCGGGGTGGAGGAGGATGTGGCGCAGGACGGCCTCGGTCGCATCGGCGGGGGCGCGGTCGTTTCTGGTGACCGCGACGACCGCCGGGTCGCCTCCCGGCCCGGTGGGCACTGCGGACAGGTCGTAGGCGACCGCCAGGAGCCGGGTCAGCGGATCGGGTCCGGATGCGCGACTCGTCCGATCCGGTCGGATGGATCGCGCATCCGATCGGGGATCGGCCGGGGATCCCGGTACGAGGCCCGCCGCGACAAGGTCGCGGCGTGGGCCGATCAGCACTGCCCGCTCCGGCGCGGCCAGCAGCAGCGTCCGGAGGGCAGCAGCGCCGTAGTCGGGGTGGGTGTTGACCACCAGCGTGCCGGGGAACGGGAAGGGGCCGGGGCGGGCGGCCGTCGCCCAGGCAGCGACCCGTCCGAAGTAGTCGGGCAACCCGACGGCGGGGTCCTCCCAGCCGTTGCCGACGAGGACGAGCGGGCCTTCGCCGGCGGCGGCGACGGCGGCCGTCGCCACCGCTTCGGGGAGGGTTGGGACCGGCGCTTCCTCTGACGCCGGGCCCCGGGTGTAGATCCGGGTTCCGGCGACGACGTCGGACCGGGCGGCGCCAGGCGTGTCGCGGGCGCCGCGGCGCGCTCGACGGGCAGGGCGGGCGGGTTCGCCGACCTTGGCGCCCTTGGTGGGGCGGCAGAGGTAGAGGTCGCTGCGGGCCCCGATCGCTTCGGCGCCGTCGTAGCGGTTGAAGCCGGGCAGCATCGCTTCGAGGGCGAGGCGGAGCTCGCCGAGGAGCGACTGGACCTCGAGTGCCTTCACGAGGTGGCGCTCCCCGGTGCCGAAGCAGAAGGCGATCCGCTCATGGCCGGACGGGCGGAGGGCTTCGAGGGCCCGGGTGAGGAACAGGCGCATGCCCTCGGTCGTGTAGGGCGGGTCGGTGAACACGAGGTCGGCCGTGCCGGCCAGGCTCGGGGGCAGGGCGAGGCGGAGATCGGACCAGGCGGCGGTCAGCGGCAACCTGAGCCCGGCGGCGGAGTCGGTCACGTGGTCGAGGATCCGCTCGTCGATGTCCACGACCGTGAGCTCCACGCCCGGTTCCGCGGCACCGACGGCCAACGACGTGAGGTCGTGGTCGCCGAGACACAGCACCGATGCGCCGTCGAGCTCGTACTCCCCCGCCAGGTACAGCGCCCGCCGGGCCATCGTCTCCGCCGTGGCCGGCACGTGGTCGAGCCGCCACCGCGACGGCGGCAACCCCGCCGCCAGCCCGGCCATCCGCGCCACCAGCGCCGCTTCGTCGCGGACCGCAACCGGCGCTCCTGCGTCGCGGACGTCCGCGACGAACGAGCGCAGGTTCGGCTCTGCCAGGCGGTGACGATCCCCGTTCGCAGCCAGGAAGGGCCCCAGATCAGCCAGGACGGACTCGACGTCCCGGCGGGGGAGGCCGCTGGCAGACACGAGTTCGCTGACCGTGGCCGGGTCCGCCAGAGCGACGAGGACCCGGCGGACCCGGCCGAAATCCAGCCCCCACCGCGCCCGGAGCCGACCCACGGCATCGTCCACGTCCGTCATCGCCGGCGAGGCTACCGGGGTCCCGTCACGCGGACGGGCGGCGGCGGTCAGGTGGTGCAGTCGGGGTGCAGCGGGGCTTCGAAGAGCTCCAGGCCGCGGGCCGGGCGGTAGCCGACGCTGGCGTTCACGGCGATCATGGCGGTGTTGTCGACGGTGACCTCGGTGTCGAGCCGGTCGATCCCCCGCTCGGCGGCCCACAGGGCCAGCGCCGCCTTCAGCATGCGGCCCACGCCCCGGCGCCGCTCACTGCGGCGCACCACCGTCCAGTCGACGAAGGCGGCGGGCACGAAGGCCACCGGCTCGGCGGCCGTGGCGCCCAGGACGGCTTTGTCCGTCTCGTGGCCCACCTGGCAGGCGACCAGGCAGACGCCGCCGTCGCCGGCCCGGCGCAGCTCACCGGCCCGCCAGTCGTCGTAGACGGTGGCCGGGAACGGTTCGGTGCTCGGAATGTCGGCCCGGCCCTCGTCGTGGACCTCGTGGACCGCCCGGCAGAACGCCTCGTCGTCGAAGCGGGTCGCCAGCGGCACGACCTCGACGTCACCGAGCAGCATCTCGGTGAGCGGAGCCCGCTCCAGGCGGTTGACCTCGAGGACGTAGTTCCACCGCGGGGGATCCTCCGCCTCGGAAGGAGCGAACCCCCAGCCTTCCGTGATGGCCGCCGACCGCCGGTCGTCGAGGTCGACGAGGCAGCGGAGCCGGTCGGCCCCCAAGGCCTGGGCCCAGACCCGCACCTGCTCGAAGAGGACGTGGCCGACGCCCCGCCCGGCGACCTCGGGGTCGACCTCGATCCCGGCGTAGACGACGCCCGGCTCGGGGACGGGCCCGCCGCTGGCTTCGATGGCCCGGCCCGTAGCCACGATCTCACCATCGACTTCGGCCACGAGGCGGATCCACGGCACGTCGTCCCGCAGGGCCACCCCGGCGGTACGGCGGGCCCGCAGGGCGGCCACCGTGTCGGCCAGCAGCGGACGGGCCCGGTTGTGGACCCGGACGATGGCGTCGAGGTCGGAGTCGACCGCGGCCCGGATCATCGGGCGGATCCGCTTCCCGGGGGTGCGGGGGTGTCCCCCGGGGTCAGGGGAGGACAAGGGCCCGGACCGTGTGGAGGGCGGGATCGATCTCCGCCCGGACCAGACCGTGCTCGGCGGGCGGGGTCACTCCCGCCGCCAGCCGCAGCACCGTCCCGTCCCGGAAGAGCGCCCGGTCGCCGTCCCGGCGGAGGAGCGTCCCGTTGTAGTAGACGACGGGCGGCCCGGCCCCCCGCACCACCACACCGATCCCCGCCAACCCGGCCACCTTCTTCCCGTTCAGACCCAGGTGAACGTACTGCCCCCGGCGCTGCAGCATGGGGACCGCGGCCAGGTCGTAGGTCGAGAAGCTCTGCAGGTCCTTCTGGACTCCGTACGTCCGGCCGCCGTCGAGCGTGATCTGTTCGAAGGAGATCTGGTCCACCACCCCCTCGACGTCCGGGTACCGGGGCCGGCCGTCGAGGACGAGCCGGTGGTTGCTGCTCTTCGCGCAACCGGCCAGGACCAGAGCCCCTGCCACCAGGAGGAACGACACGCGGGAGGAAACCATGATCAGCCGGCGGGCTGGGCCGGCGCCTGCGCCGGAGGAGCCGCCGCCTGAGCCCGGAGCGCTGCCGCCTCGAGCACGCCGTTGGCCGCGTCGGCCGGGCGACCCCGGTTCTCCAGGATCGCCAGGCTGCCCTTGGTCGTGTCGGTCGGCATGTCGACCTTCACGGCGGTTCCGAGGTCCTTCAGGCTGAACTCCATGTCCCGCATGCGGATCGGGTCCTGGCCCTGGCCGGTGCGGATCACGTTGAGGGCCTCGACGGCGATGGCCGCCACCTCCGCCTTCGGCCGGTCGGCGGGGAACTTCGTGTCGTAGATCTGGGCCAGGTCCTTCAGCCGGCTCTCGACGTCGATCTTCTCCAGCACCCGGATGACCCGCTTGTCCTTCACGTAGACCGCCATCTTGCGGAAGTGGCGGGTGTCGGGGGTCACCTGGTTCGAGCCGCTCCCGGTCTGCGACGCTTTCGGCAGGTTGGGTCGTTCGAAGTCGTAGCGGGTCACCCCGGAGTGGGCCGCCGGCGTCGGGAACGGATCTTCGTCCTTGCGGTACTCCAGCGACTCGGGGTTGAACTCCCGGACCTGCACCGCTTCGTTGATGGCCCGATCTACGTAGGCGAAGACCTCTCGGGAGTCGGCGATGGGATCGTCGCCGAGCGCCTGGTCGGTGTTGACGGCGGCGAAGGCGGCCGGCGCCCCGGCCGAGTCGAGCACCCAGCGCTTGGTGGCCAGCAGCTCGGACGCCGAGGGTTCGCCGGGCGTGCCGCCCGACGGAGTGGCCGCCGGTTCCGGCGTCGGAGCGGAGCCGGTGCCACCGACGCCCGAACCGCCCTGCTTGGCCTTGGTGGGCTTGCGGAGGAACCGGCCCATGGAGGCCGGCTCGAGGAACCGGACCGCGAGAGCGTCGTCGCTCACGACCTCGTCGAGGACGGGCCGGCCGTCTTCGGCGACCCGGGCCTTGTAGCGGAAGTCGTCCTCCACGAGCCCTCGCACGTCGGTCTCGTGGTCGCCGGTCTTGTCGTGAACGGTTTCCTTGTATAGGAACGTGTTCGACAGCTTCTGGGTGTTGCGGAGCGCGACCCGGAGGCGCTTCTCGGCGTCGGTGTTGCCGTTGCAGGCCGACAGGCCGAGCGTGGCCACGACCAGCAGGCCGCTCAGGAGAATCCGGCGCCGGGTGTTCATGGCTGGATCTCCAACGCCTTGCGCAGCAATGTGCGGGGCTCGTCGTAGTCGCCCCGGGTGGCCAGCACGAAGAGGTAGCGACCCTTGAACCAGACCCCGATCGACTGCTTCGTGCCCGTCGTCAGGTAGACGGTCTCACCGCCGAGACGGACGGTGCGGGGGGCGCTGCTGCCGATCTGGTTCACGACCGTCTGGCGGAACTTCTCGGCCCCGATGTCGGCGCCGTCGTTGAAGCGGCTCACCTGGAGCGTCGCCATCACGAGGTCGTTGTGGCGCAACGAGTACAGGGCCAGCGAGTCGACGAACGCCTTCGGCACCTTGGCCAGGTCCTGGCTGACGTCCTCCTTGGCGATCTTGAGGCCGAGGAGGTCGGCCGGCAGGTTGGGGATCTCCAGCGCCTTGACCGCCTTGCCGGGGGTGGGCGCGACCGAGGCGTCGGACCGGGCGCAGCCGGCCAGGGCGAGGGCGGCGGCCACGACGGCTCCGAGCGGGCGCAGGCGGAGACCCCGGGTGGTCACGGCTTCGACACCCGCAGCTCTCCATGCACGTAGGGGCGGGTGTCGTCGCTGTAAGCGAAGACACCGACGGTGCCGGCCGTGTAGTCCCACGACTTGCCCGGCTGGATCATCGGCGAGGCGAACTGCCCGCTGTCGGCCCGCACGGCCCGGGCCACGGTGTCCTTGTTGACCCAGCGGATGATCGAGCCGGTATAGGCGGTCTGGATCTGGGGATCGAGCGGCTGGGGCGCGTCGTCGCTCCCGATGTCGATCTCCCGGATGGTCTGCGTGGCCAGCGGCGCCGTGGTGGCCGTCGTCACCGTCGCCGCCGTGCCGCCCTTGGCGGTGGTGGACGTGGCCGCCGCCCCCGGCTTCGTTCCCGCCTTCGTCGTGGTCGTGGCGGCGCCCTTGGCCGTGGTGGTCGTGGCCGCGGCGGTGGTGGTCGTGGTCTCCCCCAGCCGGTTGTTGGCCTGCTCCTTGAAGTCGAGCAGCGACTTGTCCCCCACCTTGTTGTCGCTCTTACAGGCGGCCGACGCCAGGAGCGCCACCACCGCGAATAACAGAACTACGGCTCT
>JAUZEX010000796.1 GCA_030838815.1 Actinomycetota bacterium | reverse complement strand
GGCGGCCCGGGCGGCGGCCGACGACCAGCCGACGCTGGGCCCGAACACGAAGCCCGTCCCCGACGGGCGGCCGACGACGACGGCGACGTCGGGGCGCAGCTCGCCCTCCACCAGCCGGGGCAGGCGGGAGATGGCCGTGGAGCGGACGTCGACGACCCCGGCGGCGATGGCGCGGGCGAGCCCGTATCCGGCGCTCACGCTCGTCACCCGGCCGGGTGGCATCGCCTCCAGCCATGGCAGGTCCTCGACGGTCCACCCGAGGAGCACGGCCGGATCGTCGTCCAGGCCGCACAACCCGGCGACGGTGGCCGGATCGACGGTCGGGGCCCACGGCCCGTCCCCGTAGGCCAGCCGCGGCCGCCGCGCCCTCGCCGTCGTCTCCCGAGCCACGAGCGGTGAACGCTACGGCGTAGCGTTGCCGTCATGCGCACCGGCATCTGCGACCAGCTCGGCATCGAGTATCCCGTTCTCGCCTTCAGCCATTGCCGCGACGTCGTGGCCGCCGTCACCCGGGGCGGGGGGTTCGGCGTCCTCGGGGCGACTTCGCTCACCCCCGAGCAGCTCGAGATCGAGCTGCGCTGGATCGACGACGCCGTGGGCGGGAAGCCCTACGGCGTTGACGTCCTCGTCCCGGAGAAGCTGGCCGGTATGGAGAAGGGCGACCGGTTCAGCGCCGCCGCCCTGGGCGAGCTCATCCCGGAGGAGCACCGGCGGTTCCTCGACTCCCTCCTGGCCCGGTACGGCATTGGCGACAGCGGCGACGCCGGGGGGGACGGCGTCGACGACCACGCCGCCGGTATCGCCGCCGGGCTGTCGGGCGAGGGAGCGGTGCGCCTCATCGAGGTCGCCCTCACCCACCCGATCCGCCTGGTGGCCAACGCGCTGGGGGCGCCGCCCGACGAGATGATCAAGGCGGCCCACGCCGCCGACGTCCCGGTGGCGGCGCTGGCCGGAAAGCGGGAGCACGCCGAACGCCACGTCGCGGCCGGCGTCGACATCGTCGTGGCCCAGGGCTACGAGGCCGGCGGCCACACCGGCGAGATCGCCACCATGGTGCTCGTGCCCGAGATCGTCGACGCCGTGGCGCCGCTGCCGGTGCTGGCCGCCGGGGGCATCGCCCGGGGCCGGCAGATGGCGGCGGCGCTGGCGCTGGGCGCTCAGGGGGTGTGGACGGGGTCGGTGTGGCTCACCACCGCCGAGGCGGAGACGCACCCGGTGGTGAAGGAGAAGTTCCTCGCCGCCCGCTCCTCCGACACGGCCCGCTCGAGGTCGATCACGGGGAAACCGGCCCGCCAGCTCAAGAGCGCCTGGACCGAGGCGTGGGACGGGCCGGACTCGCCGGGGCCGCTTCCCATGCCGCTCCAGCCGCTGCTGGTCGACTACGCCGTCCGGCGGATCCGCCGGGCGGCGACGGCCGGGGTACCCGGAGCGGTGCAGCTGGTCAACTACTTCGTCGGCCAGGTCGTCGGGTCACTCGACACCGTCCGGCCCGCCCGCCAGGTGCTGGCCGAGATGATCATGGAGTACGTCGACGTCGTCTCCGGGATGGCGGGTGGACTGGAGTGATAACCTCCGGCTGAGTGAATGTTCGGTCGGCCGGGCGCGGAGGTAGGGGGATGGGAGCGGACGCACCGACATCGGACCTGGATCTGTGGGCGAGCGAAGTGCTGATCGACCCCTGGGAGCACTTCCGACAGATCCGCGACACCGCCCCGGCCGTGTACCTCGAGCGCTACGACGTCTACGCCGTCGGCCGTTACCGGGACGTCCGGGCCCTCCTCCGGGACTGGCAGACGTTCACGTCGGCGGACGGCGTCGCCTTCAACGACCTGATGAACGAGGCCGAGATGGGCACCGCCCCCGGCACGGACCCGCCGGAGCACGACGCCGTGCGGTCCGCCATGCTGGAACGGTTGCGGCTCACCGAGGTGCGGGGCCTGGCCGACCTCGTCCGGAACCGGGCCGACGCCCTCGTGGCCGAGCTGCTCGAACGCCACACGTTCGACCTGGTGACGGACCTGGCCCAGCGCTACGTCACCGAGGTCGTCGGCGAGCTGATCGGCCTGTCGGGGGAGCGGCTGGCCCGCTTCGGCCCGGCCGGCCCGATGTTCTTCGACGTCGCCGGCCCCCCCGGCGACCTCGTATACCAGGCCTTTCCCACGGCACTTGAGCTTCTCCAGGAGATCGGGAGCCTCACCAAAGCCGACATGACGCCGGGCAGCATGGGCTGGTCGCTGTTCGAGGCCGAGGACCGGGGCGAGATCCCCGCCGACAGCACGACGATGCTGATCTGGAACTACATCGGCCCGGCCTTTGACACCACCATCAACGGGATCGGCAGCACCGTGTGGGCCCTGGCCCGCGACCCCGACCAGTGGAAAGTCCTGAAGGACGAGCCGGCGCTCATCCCGTCCGCCTTCAACGAGGGCTTGCGGATGGAGACGCCGATCGCCATCTGGGCCCGGGGCTGTCGAGGCGGCGCGAAGATCGACGGTGTGACGATCCCTCCCGACAGCCGGATGTGCGTGCTGCTGGCCTCGGCCAACCGTGACGAGCGGCATTATCCCGACCCCGATCACTACGACGTGCGCCGCGATCCCCACGACCACGTCGCCTTCGGGCACGGCATCCACTCCTGCGTCGGTTCGTCGCTGGCCCGCACCGAGGCGCACGCCGTCCTCGCCGCCCTCGTGAGTCAGGTGACGACGCTGGAGTGCGGCGAGCCCGTCCGGGAACCCCACAGCACCACCCGGGGCCTGGCCGGCCTCCCGATGCAGATCAGCTAGATGCCATTCAGAATCCGGCCACGGCCACGATCGGCCGGGCCGGCGGGTGGTCGCCGAGGGAGCCGAGGAAGGCCCGGTCGGCGAAGTCGAAGATGCCGCCGTCCTCGCCGACCATGAGGTAGCCGTTGCCGAACGGCACCATGCCGGTGATGGGTTTGTTGAGCCGCTTCCCGCCCATCGACCCCCGGAACGGAGCGGCGAAGGCGAACACGCCGCCGTCGGAGGCCACCAGCCAGTAGCCGGTCTGGTCCGGGTCGGGGACGAGCGACTGGACCGGGGCGTTGAGGCGCTTGCCGCCCATCGACCCGGCGAAGCGGGCATCGCCGAAGGAGAAGATCCCGCCGTCCGACGCCACCATGTAGTAGCCCAGGCCCGACGGCGTCGGGATGGAGTCGAGGACGGGCCCGTTGAGGGTCACGGCCGACATGTCGCCGTAGGAGCGGGCGTCACCGAAGGGCAGGACCCGGCCCCGGGTGGTGAAGATCCAGTAGCCGGCGCCGCTGCGGGTGGCCGACAGGCTGGTGACCTTCTCGCCCTTGGCCAGTTGCCGGGTGTCAACGCTGCCGAAGCCCCGGGCGTCGCCGAAAGGGAAGACCCGGCCGGCGTCGTCGACGACCCAGTACCCGTTGCGGGACGGGGTGGGCTCGAGGTCGGCGGCGTCGCTGCCCTTGACGAGGCGCGAGACGGCGTCGCCGAGCTGGGCCGCCTGGCCGAAGGCCGACACCCGGCCGTCGGCCCC
>JAUZEX010000795.1 GCA_030838815.1 Actinomycetota bacterium | reverse complement strand
CGAACACGAGGATCTTCTCCGGCCGGTCGTTGGCCATCTCCACCCCGGCGGCGAACGTGGCGCTGGCCGGTTCGCCGGCCAGGCCGCCGCCGCAGCGCCGGGTCCCGACGGTGACGACGCCGGCGGTCAGGGCGTCCTCGAGGTGGTCGCTGGCGGCGTGTCGGCCGGTCCGGGCCAGGGCCAGCAGCGCCTCCGGGGAGAGGTCGAAGCTGGCCGGGTCGACGACCTCCGGTTCGAGCGGCCCGCCCCGGCCCATGGCCACGATGAGCGGCTTCTGCCCCGCCGCCACCAGCACCCGGGCGAGTTCGGCGGCGACGGCCGTCTTGCCCGTCCGCTTGCCGGTGCCGATGACGGCGATCGACGGCTTCATGGCCAGCCGGGGCCGGGGTGGCACCTCGAAACCGAAGCCCGCCCCCCGGTACGGCACGCCCCGCGCCAGGGCGTGGGCGGCGAGGAGGAGGCGGGTCCGGGCGTCGAGAACGGGCTGGTCGGACAGGTCGACGACCTCGTCGGGGCCGAAGCGGTCGAGGCCGGCGAGGAGGGCGGCCAGGGGTGATTCCCCGCTCACGACGTCGTCGACGCCGTAGTCATTTGCGGGGGACACTCCCGGAACCCCGGGCCATGCAGGCCCGACGGCGGCCGGGATCTTCTCTGCCCCACCGAGCAGCGCGGCGCCGACGACCATCCGTCCGGCGGCGCGCAGTTCCTCGACGGCCGCCCGTACGACCGCCGGATAGTGCTCGCCGTCGACGAGCACGAGCGTGCGCAACGGCGGATCAGACTGTGGAAAGAGAACGGGCGTGGCTCAACGACCTCACACGCGAGCCGCTCGGTGTGGGTCGAGCGGGGATCGCAGAGATCGTAGCCGCCCGCCGCCCCCCGACGAACTGGCGTTCCTCACCGCGGGCATGACGCGGTCAGGAACGCCGGTTTGGTCTCAGGGGATGGCCGGGGTCCGCTGCAGGAACCTCGCCATCAGCTCGTGGGCGGGGACCGTGGGGCAGGCGGCCACGCCGGACTCCGTGTAGACCCCGCCCGGGCCCGGGTCGGCCGGGTCGTAGATCAGGTAGGGGACGGGTTCGGAGGTGTGGGTGCGCAGGGCACAGGGGGTGGCGTGGTCGGGCATCAGGAACAGGCGCCAGGGGCCGAGGTCGTCGAGGGCCTCGACGAGGGGCCCGATGATCCGCCGGTCCCAGTTCTCGAGGGCTTCCACCTTCCGGTCGGCCTCGCCGTTGTGGCCGGCCTCGTCGGACGCCTCGACGTGGATCACGAACAGGGCCCGGTCCGCCAGCGACGCCAGACAGGCGTCCCGCTTGGCCTCGTAGTCGGTGTCGTAGTAGCCGGTGGCGCCCGGGACCTCGACCGGGTCGATCCCCGACAGCACCCCGAGACCCCGGATCAGGTCGACCGCGGTCACCAGCCGGCCGGTGAGCCCCCACCGTGACTCGAACGACGGGAGCATGGGCCGCGTGCCCTGGCCCCACAGCCAGACCTGGGTGGCGTCGGCTCCCAATTCGGCGGCCTTGGCCCGCACGATCTCCTTCGAGGCCTCCATGATGCGGCGCAGCTCGGCGGCGGCGGGCCCGTCCGGCAGGACGACCGGCTTCCCGGTCAGGTCGTGGGGCGGGACGCAGTCGGCCTTGGCCAGCTCGGCGGGGGCCACCATGACGTGGCGGTACATCACTCCGGGGTGGAACCGCACGCCGTCGCGGCCGCCGCCCAGCTCGGCATCGACGGCCTCGATGATCGGCGTCGACAGCTCGGTGGCGATGTGGTGGGCCGAGAAGTCGACCATGATCGCGGGCGACTGAGCGTCGTCGAGGGTGACCAGGTTGCAGCGGTAGGCGACCTGGCCGGGCTGGAGGTCGATGCCCATGGCGGCGGCCTCGATGGGGGCCCGGCCGGTGTGGTAGCGGGCGGGGTCGTAGCCGAGGATCGCCATGTTGCCGACGTCACTCCCCGGCGGCATCCCGGCCGGGATCACGGCCGCCCGGCCCACCTCCCCGGCGGCCGCGAGGCGGGCCAGATTGGGCATGGCGGCCGCCTCCAGCGGCGTCCGGCCGCCCAGCTCGGAAAGCGGCTCGTCGGCCGCGCCGTCGGGGATGCAGACGACATAGCGCATGTCCGGTCGCGTGCTCACGGCCGTGATGGTAGGGGCGGGCGAGCCGGGGAGCGGCTCCGGAAGGAGAGCCGCACGCGACGTCGGACCGTATGCTCCGAAGATGCCCGCCCGCCGGCTGCCGATGTTCCCTCTCGGGACGGTGCTGCTCCCGTTCGCCCACCTGCCGCTGCACATCTTCGAGCCCCGCTACCGGGCCCTGGTGAAGGACTGCCTGGCCGCCGACGGCCAGTTCGGCGTGGTGTTGATCGAGCGGGGCCACGAGGTGGGCGGTGGCGACGTCCGCTTCGAGGTGGGCACGGTGGCCCGCATCCTCCAGACGGCCGAACTGCCCGACGGGCGGTGGCTGGTGGACGCCGTCGGGACCGACCGGTTCCGGGTGACCGAGTGGCTCCCCGAGGATCCCTACCCGCAGGCGCTGGTGGAGGACTTCGACGACGAGCCCTTCGACGCCGACCCCGGCACGGAGGGGGAGGCGGCCGAGCGGCGGACGGCGGTCGAGCGCCTCCTGCGTCAGGTGCTGGCTCTCCAGATCGAGATGGGGTTCCCCGCCCCATCGGCCGTCCGCAGCCTCGACGACGATCCCGCCACCGCCGCCTATGAAGCGGCGCTGCTCTCCCCCATCGGGCCGATGGACACCCAGAAGGTCCTCGAGGCCCCCGGCACCGTCGCCCGCCTGGCCCTCCTGGAGACGCTGCTCGACGACGCCCGCGACGTCCTCTCCCGCCGCATCGCCGAAGACTGACCGACCCTCACGCGTTCTGCCGTCACGAACCCCCCTGTTCGCGGGGGGTTCGTGACGGGAAAACGTTGTCAGAGGCCGAGTTGGGCGGCGACGGCGGCGGCGGTGGGCTCGACCGAGATGCCGAGGTCGACAGTGGAGATCGCCCGCTCGGGATCCTTGAGTCCGTGGCCGGTCAACGTGCAGACCACGGTCTCGCCGGTGCGGATCAGGCCGCCGTCCACGGCCCGGAAAAGGCCCGCCACCGACGCCGCCGAGGCCGGCTCGCAGAACACGCCCTCCCGCTCGGCCAGGAGCCGGTAGGCGTCGAGAATCTCGACGTCGGTCACGGCACCGATGGCGCCGCCGGACTCGTCCCGAGCGGCGATGGCGCCGTCCCACGAGGCGGGGTTGCCGATGCGGATGGCGGTGGCGATGGTCTCGGGGAAGGGCACCGGCTCGCCCGACACCAGGGGCGCCGATCCCGCCGCCTGCCACCCGAGCATGCGGGGCCGTCGGGCGGCCCGTCCGGCGGTGTGGTCCTCGCCGTAGCCCCGCCAGTAGGCGGTGATGTTGCCGGCGTTGCCAACCGGGATGCAGTGGACGTCGGGAGCGTCGCCGAGCTCGTCGACGATCTAGAACGCCGCCGTCTTCTGGCCCTCGAGCCGGTACGGGTTGACGGAGTTGACCAGTGTGATGGCGTCCCGGGCGGCCAGCTCCCTCACCACGGTCAGCGCCTGGTCGAAGTTGCCCTTGATCTGGATGACCTTGGCGCCGTGGATGAGGGCCTGGGCCAGCTTGCCGAGGGCGATATGTCCCTCCGGTATCAGCACCGCGCACACCAGTCCGGCCCTGGCCGCATAGGCCGCCGCCGACGCCGACGTGTTGCCGGTCGAGGCGCAGATGACCGCCT
>JAUZEX010000786.1 GCA_030838815.1 Actinomycetota bacterium | reverse complement strand
CCAGAGAGCCATGGTGTTCCTTCCAAGGTAAGGCGTCTCCGTCGACGCTCGTCCCTCTTTTACCCTCAATTTGGAGGGCGGAACCCCGGCCTTTTGTACAGTATGTCCAGCAAGGGACGGTTCTGAGTTCTTCAGCGGCCGCTCCTTCCCGGGCCGCTCTGAAGGGGCCGGAAGGAGAAAAACGCCACCTGGGTCCGGAGTAGCGCAACTGCGGCTCGGACGCTAACACGAGCGTGCTGGTGGACCTAGGGGGAACCACACGGTGAGACGACCATCACCCGGCACTACCGGAGCAGATGTCGGAGGCGTTGCCGGGGTCTCGAGCAACGCCTGTGTCCGGTCGCCGGGAGCGGGCGGGCACCCGATCAACCTTCCCATCCGATGATAACGGTGAATCACAGCCGGCGGGGAGTGTCCGTCCGCACCCGAGTATGGTTTGTCTCCGACGAGGCGCTGCTCCAGAACCCTGGTGGTGCATCCAACGGTTGGATAGCCCAGGGAGTCGAGAGATGCGATCGGTCACGTGGGTACGCTTCATTTCGGTGCCGGCCTTGTTGCTGGCCGTCGTGGCCGTCGGCTGTGGTGGCCACCAGAATGCCGGCCAAGGGCCTACGGGGAGCCCTCCCGGCGCGTCCGATGTTCACATCTCCGGTGAGTCTGTCGTCGCCGGTGACCGGAGGGTCCCGGGTACGGGGACGACCATGACCACGGCCCGCCCGGGATTCACTGGCATCGCCAGAACCTCTTCCCCTGTACCGCCCCCGGAGTTGCGTACCCCGGTGAGCCGTCCGCGGTTGCCGTGGGCGGGCACCGCTACGACGACGGGCACCACCTCGGTGCCGGGCGCGCCGCCGAAGACCGCGACCGCCGCGGCGTCTCCGCCGGCGGTCTCCGACGTCAGGCCATGATCGGTGTGAAGCTGATCACCCGTTCTGTTGGATCATGTCGTGCTGAAAGGCGAAGGCCGTGGCGGCGGACCGGGTGGACACACCGGCCTTGGTGAAGATGTTGGAGAGGTGGCGGGCGACGGTCTTGTCGCTGAGGAAGAGCGCTCCGGCCACTTCCTTGTTGGTGTGACCGGCCGCGACGAGTCGGAGGACCTCGGCTTCGCGTGCAGTGAGGCCCCCGGGCCGCGGCGAGCGGCCCGGAAGAGCCGGAGCAGCGCGGGCTTCGAGGGCTACGCCGAGGTCGTCGAAGAGCCGGCGGGCGGTGTCGAAAGCGGAGACGGCGCCGGTCCCGTCACCTGTGTCACGGCAGGCCTGGCCGAGCAGGGTGCAGGCGGTGGCGATCTCGTACGGGACGCCGAGGTCGGTCCAGCGCCCGACGGCGAGGCGGAGGGTGGCGCAGGCGGCAGGGTCGTGTCCGGCGAGCTGCACGCGACCCCGGGCGGTGGCGGCGGCGGCGTGGAGCCCGGCGCTGCTGAAGGCGGCGGCGATCGTCTCCAGCTCGTCGACGGCGGTGACGGCCGCGACGGGGTCGCCGGCGGCGATGGCGATCTGGGCCAGCGCGGGCAGCAGCCGGGCCCGGGCCAGCCGGTTCCAGCCCGCCTGCTCGAGCGCGTTGGTGATGATCGAGGTGGCGGTGTCGGTGCGGCCCTGCGCCAGCCGGAGGAGAGCGAGTCCGGGTCGAGGTTGGCCGCAAAGCCGTTCCGCCCGAACGAAGGCGTCGTCGGCGACGTCGAGGTCGCCGAGGCGGCGGCGGATGTCGCCGATCTCGGCCCAGGCCGCGGCGGCGTTGGGGAGATTGATGCCGGCCAGCTCGTCACAGGCCCGGGCGGCCTCACGCTCGGCTTCGGCCCACTCCCCGCGCCATTGCAGCGTGGTCGCATGATGAACGCGGCACAGGCCGGGAAAGACGGCGAAGGGATGCCGTTCCGCCCACCGGGCGGTCGCTCCGATCCACTCGGCCGCCCGGCCGAAGTCGCTCAGCTGCTCGCAGGCGCTGATCAGACTGCAATACACCTTGCCGGTGGCGTACGGGGAGAGGCGGCCGCCGAGGGCGAAGAGCATCGCCTCATCGAGCAGCGCCAGCCCCTCGGCCGGCCGGCCCTCGTCGATCAGGACGCGCCCGAGGGTCTGGAGGGCCTCGGCCTCCAGGTCGGCGGACCGCAATCGGCGACCGAGCGCCAGGCCTCGTTGGGCGAGATCGGCGGCAGCAACCAGGTCGCCGCCGCCGTCCGCCACCTCCGCTTCCCGCAGGAGCAGCGCCCCGAACTCGACGCAGTCGTCGTCACCGTCGAGCGCTCGTCGCGCCCGGCGCAGCCACGCCAGTGCGATGGCCGGGCTGGCCCGGAAGCAATGGTGCTCGTAGAGCCACACCGCGCACTGGCCCGCGTTCCGGGTGGCGCCCGACTCGTCGTAGAGGGCGTAGGCCCGCTCCCGACTGTCGACGCAGTCGTCGAGGCGGCCGAGCCACCACGCCGCGTCAGCCAGGAGATCGAGCCGTTCGGCCTCGACGATCGGATCACTCAGCTCCGGACCGGCGCCCACGACGGCGTCGACGCAGCCCTGCCAGTCCTGGCGAGCCCGGGCATCCCGGGCCTCGGTGAGCCGATCCACTCCGGTCAGGCTCCCACACAATCGCCCGCGCCGACTTCCGGAGGACTATCCGGAGGCGGACATCTGGGCCGCAAGGTGCTCCAGCACGGGCTGGATCTCCGCCGTAGGGCTCCACTCCAGGAACGTCACACCCTCGTCGGTCCAGCCGGTGTGCCCGCCGGGCCAGTAGTAGACGTCCCCGGCGGAGCTCAGCTCCTCCGTGCCGTCGGCGTAGCGCAGTCGGATCGAGCCGGCCAGCACGTAACCCCAGTGCGGGCACTGGCAGAGGTCGTCGGGGAGGCCCTTGAACAACGGGGTGAAGTCAACCCCCGGAGGAAGCTGGACGTGGCGGAGGAGCACGTCACCGGACTGGACGGCCCGGGTCTCGATGCCGTCGACCTTGAGTTCGATGGGCAGGCCGTCGATGGGCGTGCGCATGGCGGTCCTTCCGTTCGGTACGGAGTGCGCCGGGCGGATCCCGGCCTGCTCATCGTCGGTGAAGTCGTCCCGCGCCGCATCGGGCCTTCACACCACCCGGCTGGCGAGGCCGATGGGTCAAACACACCATCGGGCGGTCGACGGAGTTGGTGCAGGCGACCGATGCGCCCGCCAGGTGACTTGACCGAAGATTTCGGCATGTCCGACGGACGCCAACCCGACCCGATGTTGGACGAAGAGCTGACCCGGCTCATCCAGCAAGGCCGGGACCGCGAAGCGGCCGTGCTGGCCTCGGACCGGTTGGCGGCCCCAACACGAGGAGCCTTCATGGACCCCCGCACGCAGCTCGACGAGATCCTCCCGATGCTAAACCAGCTGACCGGCTCGCTCAGCGACGCCCAGCTCGACGCGCCGACGGCGTGCTCCAAGTTCGCCGTCCGCGACATCCTCGAGCACATGATCGGCGGGGCCACCATGTTCGCCGGCGCCTTCCGGGGCGCGGCGCCGGTCGACCGCACCGGGGAAACCGATCTGGTCGCCGTCTTCCCGACGGCGATGGCCGATCTGCGACAGGGTGTCCACTCGCCCGGCGCGCTGGAACGGACCATCGCCTCGCCGCTCGGTGAAGTACCGGGCGAGGTCTTCGCCCGCTTCGTCGCCCTGGATGGTCTCGTCCACGGATGGGACATCGCCACCGCCACCGGCCAACCCTACGAACCGCCGGCGGCGGTCGTGGCCGAGGTCGACGCGTTCGCTCGACAGGCCATCTCCGAAGCGATGCGGGACGGTGACACGTTTGCCGCCCCGGTCGACGCCCCTGCCGGCGCTTCGCCCCTCGTCCAGCTCGTGGCCTTCACGGGTCGACAGGTCTGAGCGCAAAACGGCCCTTGTCCCGGCGGGGGACAAGGGCCGCTGGCGCGGGCCGCAGCTCAGGTCAGCGAGGGATCTTTCAGGTCGAGGTACTCGTCCACGGTGATCGCCGACATGAGGTCGTTGAACAGCGCGCCGACGTCTTCGGGCATGTCCCCCCTCTCGCCCTGGCGGGCCGCAGCCTCCGATTGGAAGTACACGGTGTCGGTGTAGGAGCCGTCGGCGTGCACGGCGATGACGTCACCGAGAACGTCGGGCCGGTGACGGCGAAGGGCCGCCTCCATCTCGCCCATGCGCTCCCGGACGCCGGCCATGCGCTGCGGATCGGTGATCCGGCCCCGCATCACCTGAACGAACCCGGCCTCCTTGACCGCCCCGCCCAGCATGGTGATGATCTCCGCGCTCTCGGCGAAGGCCACCCCATCGAGGCACTTCTCGGTCTCCGCCCACCACGCGCCCTGTTCGCTGCGCTCGCTGTTGCGGCGGGCCGCGGCCTCCGACTCGAAGCGCACGACGGCGATGAACCGTCCGTCGTCGGTCACACCGGCGGCGCTGCCGAGAAAGCCGGTGGCCCCCGGACGGAGCTCGTCGTTCCACCGGTCGCCGAGGCGCAAAAGGCCCTCGCGGTCGATCGCCTGGCCTGTGATCACCTGGATGAACATCGCCGTCTCCTCCTGAAGTCGACCTGCCACCCGCCCGACGCTCGTCCGGCGGGTCCTGCCGGGCACGGTATCCATCCGGCACAGTCGCCACCTCGGGCGCCGGAGAGGTTTGCCCCGAACGGTTCCCTTCCGGCCCTCCGGCGTGCTCGGGACCCGGGCCGAAGCAGAGGGGTCTGAGCTACTCCAGCGACCGGAAGACGCTGTCCCGGTCGGGCGGGACGAACACGTCGCCCAGGAGCTTGAGGGCGTAGTCGTTGTCGAGCAGGCGGTCGTACATATGGAGGACCCGGGGGGAGAGCTCCCAGCCGATGTCGTCGAAGACGCCGGCGGCCCGGGCCCAGCTCTTGAGCTTCCAGGCGTACATCTCGGTGGCACAGATGGCCCGCTCCTTGCGCGACATCTGGGCGTAGCGGACGTAGAGCTCCTTGTGCGCTCTCCGCACGGCGGCCGTCAGCGGCCGCATCTCGGCCACGGTCAACGGCTGCAGCGATCCGGTATCGGTGATGTAGACCCGCACCTTCACCAGGTGCTTCAGGTAGTCGTGAGGGGTGAACCAGGCCGTGCCCCAGACGTTGTTCTCCATGCGGACGTCGTCGCCGAAGCAGTAGGCGATGACGAAGTTGTGGTGGGGGATCATCTGGCGGATCCCCTCGGTCCACTCGAAGTCACCGGTGTCGGTGCACAGCTCCCGGAGGCAGAGGAACTGCCCGTCCGGCAACGGGTAGGGGCCCGTGTCACACACCGCCATCCGGGAGTCGCAGTTCTCCAGGAAGCAGTAGGCCATGAGCTGGGCACTGAGCTGGCGGACGGTCGACAGCACCCCGGAATCGATCGGGATCAGGTCGTTGGTGACCCGGGCCACGGTCGGTCCGTCGATCACCCGGGCGCTGTCGGCCGGGCTCCCGTCCATGTTGGTGAGGACGTTGTCACAGCGCAGCGCGATCGTCGCCCGGCGCCAGAAGTCGAGGACGACGAGGTGGTCGTCGAGGTCCGAGCTCTCGTCGATGTCACCGAGCTCGATGAACAGCTCCCGCCCGGCCAGATAGTGGAGGAGCAGCGCGGCCAGGGAAATGAAGTTGATCTTGGAGCCGATGTGGAGCCGGCTGTGGACGATGTCTTCGGGCGACTTCCGGGCGCTGATGGCCCGGATGCGGTGGGGCAGCTGGAGGTAGTCCTCCAGGTGCCCCATGGTGATGTAGCTGTTGAGCGGGAACAGCTCCGACTCGAACATCGTCCGGCGGCTGAGCTCGGCCTTGTAGGCCCGGCCGATCCGGTCGATGAGCCAGTTCCACTCCTCCAGCGTGGGGGTGTACTCGACGTCGGTGTAGAGCTGTTTGAGGCTCTTCTTGGAAACCTGCGCCATCGCTCCTCTGCTTCGGACCGCCGGTTCAGCCCGGGGCCAGGACCGGGAGGAGCCGGCGGATCTGGGCCCGGTCGGGGTCGCCGAGGCCGAGGACGACGTCGTCGCCGTCCGACAACACCACGTCGAGCCGGGCCCCCATGATGCAGGGCATCTCGAACTCCCGGGCCAGGAGGGCCAGGTGCGATTCCAGGCTGCCGGCGGTGCAGACGACCGCCTTGACCTCGGCCAGGATCGGCGACAGGAAGGTCATGCCCCCGTGGTACACGAAGGCGACGACCCCGGTCAGGTCGTCGCTCACGGCCGACACCACGTCGGCCGGCGTCCGGAACCACCGGACCTCGCCGCGGACCTCCCCGGCGCAGAACAGGTTCTCGCCCTCCCCGACGACCTCCCCTTCATCGATCGACCGAGCCACGTCCGTTCCCCCCGTTCCGGTGCCAGCTCTCACGTCGGCTCCGGGCCCTCAGGGTAGAACCGCCGGGGCCGTTCATCCACGGCTCATTCGATTCCGACCTCGGCGCCGTCCGTCCGGACCTTCCGCAGGATCCGGCTGAGCTGGACCCGCTCCTTCGGGGACAGGGTGTCGAGCCCGAAGTCGATCTTCTGGAGCTCGTGGGAGGCGATGTCGACGATCTCGCGCCCGCTGGAGGTGATCTCGGCCAGGGTCGTCCGCCGGTCGCTCTCGTGGGGGATCCGCCGCACGTACCCCTGGGCCTCGAGGCGGTCGATGTTGTTGGTGATGCTCGTCGGGTGGACCATCATCAGGTCGCTCATCCGGCCCAGGGGGAGTTGGCCGGCGCCGCTGATGGCCAGCAGGAGCAGGGTCTCGTAGCGCCCCATGGTGAGGTCGAACGGCCGCAGGGCGGCGTTGAGCCGGGCGACGACGAGCTGCTCGGCCCGGGCGATGGACATCGCCGCCGTCATGGCGTCGGCCCCCGACCAGCGCAGCCGCCACTCATGGTGGACGGTCACCAGCGGATCCGACTGGTCGTCGAGCGGCACAGGCCCATGGTACGGGGCGGCCCCGTCCTCCACCATTGGTCAACAGCCGAGTAATCGTTGTGTCGGTAGTCGAGAGCGCAAAGAATCGATAGACAAAAGTCTAGAGCTAGAGTAAGTTCGGGCCTCGACGCACCGGGGGGATGCACGTCGGGGAGCGAATCCGCTCCCGGCCTTCGCACTGCCCGCCCGGCTCCGTGACCCACCAAGCGCCGGCGCAGCGCGCCGTGCGACAAGGGAGGCGCAATGGCTGACGTGGCCGAGGCCGTCGGGACGGGCGCGAACCTGTTCCCAGCTGGTCAGATTCAGGGTGCGGCCCGCTGGTTCCACAACCCGGCTGACGTGGTCGGGGCCGACGAGGACGAGCTCCCCAACCTGATCGCCTTCGTGGGCAAGGGCGGGATGACGTTCCTGTCCCCGATCCTGGCCGAGGTCAAGGCGGTCGTGTGCACCGCCGGCAGCCTCGAGTCGCACCTCGCGATCCTGGCCCGGGAGTTCGAGATTCCCTGCCTGATGGGTACACAGCTCGACGGCGAGATCGCCGACGGCGAGGAGATCGTGCTCGATCTGGCCGGTCAGTCCGTCGGCACGATCCGCCGGGTGGGAGGTGGCGCCTGATGGCAACCGTCACGCCCGACCTCAAGCAGCTCTACCTCGACATCGACTACACGCCGACCCTCGAGGAGTGGAACTGGCTCTTCCAGCGCATCGGCGGCGCCTACAAGTCGGAGCTGGCCCGCCGCACCGTGTTCGAGTCCGAGCTGTTCGGCATGAACACCTACATCATCATGGCCCACCTGGAGGACTACCTCCGGATGCCGCAGCGGATGCGGGCCATCGCGGCCAGGATGACCCCCGAGGACATCGCCCGCGTCGGCCTGCCGGTCGGAACGAAGAAGAACTTCATCTGCCTCGTCGCCATGCCGCTCCACTACCTGGCCGGCCGGGAGCTGTTCATCGACCTCGGCGAGCTCGACCGCTCCAGCGATCTCGATGACCATCTCGAGGTCCTCAACTTCTGGCGCCGGGCCACGATCGCGCTGCGGAGCGACGGCGTGCTGGCCAACATCGACGCCGACCCGAAGGACAGCTCCCGTGTCCTCGACGGCGAGCAGCTGGCCCGGCTCGGCGACGACCTGATCCCGGCCGACGACGAGGTGCGCTCGACCGTCCGGAAGTTCGGCGCCCAGCTGATGTCGTACTGCTTCCTGGAGAACTGCGACTCCCGCATGGCCGTGTGCGACACCGGCCCCTACCCGCTGGGCCCCAGCTCCGGGAAGGGCAGCGGAGGGTTCATGGCGCTGCGGGAGCTGACCACCGACGCCATGGGCGACTTCCCCTGGACCGAGGGGATCCGGGACCTGTTGCCGTACCACAACTTCGTCATCGCCTACGGGCTCCCCGGCGAGGTGCAGATGGAGAACAACATCTGGGGGACGGCCTGGTTCAGCCCCACGGAATACCTGAAGCAGCTCACCCACGCCCGCGTCTACGTGACCGACAACGGAACGCTGCAGGCCCTGCCGATGGCCGAACTGGCCAATGTCACCGCTGCCCTCCGCAAGGCCCACAAGCAGCTCTACCTCCGCTTCTCGGAGATGTCGGTCAAGGAACGGACGATCTGCGCCACGCAGATGTACGCCTGGAAGCTCAAGAGCTGGGCCCACGCCGCCGGTGCGTTCGACGACATCGACTGGGAGCTGTCGTCCCGGGTCACCTCCATGTACGAGCGCCTGTCCGACGACGACTACGCCCTCCAACTCCTCGGCGGCGTCTTCGTGCCCCAGTCCCGCGACAGCGTCTGGGGGCCGATCGAATGAGCACTGTCATCGGCCAGGGCGACATCGCCTACGGCAAGGGGACGGTGAAGGGCGTCATCCGCCGCTTCACCACTCCCGACGACGTCCTCGACGTGATCGACGCCGACCTCGACGACACCATCGCCCTGGTGGAGTCGGGCGGCACGACGTTCCTGTCCCCCATCCTCGGTCGCCTCGGCGGCCTCGTCTGCACCAGCGGGACGCTCCGTTCCCACCTGGCCATCGTCTCCCGGGAGTTCCAGCTGCCCTGCCTCATGGCCGTCGACCTGAAGGAGGAGCTCGACACCGGTGCGACGGTGACGCTCGTCCTGGAGGACGGCGCCGGGCAGGGCACGGTCCAGCGAGAGGCGTAGAGGGGAGCCGCATGTCTTCGATCCGGAACCAGTGGTGGGACTACATCCGCAGCGACGGCGACGAGCTGGGCTACAAGAAGTGGACGCTCGGCCGGCTCACCGACGACCAGGTGCAGGAGCTGGTCAGCGAGGAGCTCGACGACGAGAAACTGAACGACCTCATCCTCCACATGGGCGTGGGCTTCAAACCGGAGCTGACCCGCCGCTCGTCCTTCACCTCCGAGCTGTTCCCGATGACGCCCTACATCTGCGTCTCGCTGGTGGAGGACTACCACACCTACACCGACCGGGTCCGGGTGATCGAGGCGGCCAAGAAGGCCGAGGACATCGCCCGCGACAACCGGGACACGCCGAGCAGGATCAGCCCGCTGTGGATCTGGATGGCCGGCTTCCACTACCTGTGCGGCCGGGAATGCCTGATCCAGATGGGCGAGTTGAAGCCGGACGAGAACGTCGACGGCATCCGCCCGGTGATCGACTTCTGGCGGCGGATGACGCTGGCCCATCGCAACGACGGCGCCCTCAACAACAAGGACGCCAACGACGCCAACCCCTACCTGCCCGCCCCCATCGTGCAGAGATTCGCCGCCGAGAGCCGGCCGTTGACCGACGACACGCGGGCGACGTTCCGGCGGCTCAACGCCACGCTGGCCGGGTACGCCTTCCTCTACTACACGGACTCCCGGGTCGGCATCTACGACTCCGGGCCCTACGACCTCGGCGACGGGCGGCTCCTGATCATCCGGGACTACCTCCAGCTCGGCCGCAGCGCCTTCCCCTGGAGCGAGCACTGCGACGTCCCCCACGACAACCTGTCGATCGGTCTCGTCGTGCCCGCCGACCGGCTGAAGATCGAGATCAACGACTGGGGCACCAGCTTCACCGAACCGGACGAGCTGCTCGAAGTCGTGACCGATGTCGCCGTCTACGCCCGCCGGGGCGACGACCTCGTCCCCATCCCCGACGGGGAGTGGGGCGACCTGACCAAGGCCTACAGCAAGACGCACCTCAAGCTGTACCAGCACTTCGCCAAGTTGCCGCGCCGGGACAAGATCATGTCGGCGGCCGAGATGTACTGCTGGGGGCTGATCCCCTTCGCCCGCGACGCCGGGGTGTTCGACCGCATCGACTGGGAGATCTCCAAGGAGACGCTGCAGTACTACCCCGACCCGTTCGACGACGACGCCGCCACCGGCGGGATCTTCGCCGGCGCGCTCATCATGCACGACCGGCCCAGCGCCTTCTCGGCGATCCACTGACGGAGCTACGGAGGACACGACACCATGCCTGAGACCACCACGCCGCTCGGCGTCAAGTGGGGGGCCGAGGAGCTGACCGAGGTGCCCCGGGCCTTCCACACCGCCGTCCGGGAGCACGTCGCCCGCCGCGCCGCCGAGCTCGGCGGCGCCTGGAAGTCGCTCGTCTTCGACCGCCAGTTCGACCTGCTGTCGGCCGACGACGTCCTCGCCATCGAGCGCGAGTTCCTGGCCAGTGGCCGGAAGTTCCAGTTCTCGGCCGAGATCTCGCTGCGGGAGGAGCCCGACAAGTACACGCGGGCGGAGGCGGTGGAGTCCGAGCAGGAAGGCCTCGGCGCTGTGGCCGACGGGCGCAAGGTCGTGGGTCTCGGTGACAACGTGGCCCGCCACCAGGCCAACGTCAGCGGGACGATTGCCTTCGTCTCGTCCCCCGAGCAGGTCATCGACTTCCTGACCGATGGTGTCCCCGAGGGGACCGTGGCGGTCATCGACGACTCGGGCGGCACCCTGACGGCGCCGATCCTCGACGGGTTCCGGGCCGTGATCTGCCTCGGCGGCACGGTCCGGTCCCACCTCGGGATCCTCACCCGGGAGTACGGCATCCCCTGCCTGATGAACGCCGCCGTCACCGACCTCCACGACGGCGACGAGGTGGAGATCGAGGCCACGGCGGCGGTGCCGACGGCCGAGGAGTACTCGGCGGGCACGGCGGTGCGGGCCCGCGTCTGGAAGCGGATTGCAGGGGGCGCAGCGTGATGGGAGAGCCGACGACGCGTGACCAGCGGTACCGGCAGCTGCTGGAGACGAACGAGTTCATCCGCAAGCAGAGCGACATCACCTACTGGCTCTGCATCACCCGCACGGTGCAGGAATCGAAGCTGTTCCCCGTCAACCCCTACATCCTCCTGTCGTACCTGAACGCGTTCTACCGGTGGCCCACCCTGCTGCGCCGGGTCGAGGAGCGCATCTCGGCCGAGGAGTGCGGCGACCGGGCCCGGGAGATGAGCCTCAAGCTCGACACGGTGAACTCGGGCTGGGCACTGTCGAACTTCTACCTCCTCGGCCGGGAGCTGCTGATGGCCATGGGTGTGCTCCGGCCGGAGGACGCGTGGGAGGACGTCGTCTACGTCACGGACTTCGCCCGCCGCTTCAACCTGGCCTTCCAGCGCAACAACGGGCACCTGACCAACAAGGACTCCGGTGACCGGGGCCAGCTCCTCCCCGAGCGGACGCTGCAGGTGTTCGAGGCCGACCTCTACGACGTGGCGCCGGGCGACCGGCTCCACACGGCGTCGACCCAGCTGATGGCCCAGCTGTCGCAATACGCCTTCCTGGCCCACTGCGAGTGCCGCATCGGCATCCACAACAGCGGTCCGTACAACTTCGGCGTTGACCCTGAAGGCAAGCCCCGGCAGATGATCGTGCGGGACTGGTTCGACCTCACCGAGGGCGACTACCCCTGGCTGGACGGGATCGCCACCTCCCTGGAGTACAACAACCTCACGATTCCGGTCGTGCTCAAGAACACGAACTTCACCCTGATGGACGACTGGGCGTCGTTCGAGTCCGAGCCCTCGTACTCGGCCGACAACGTGGCCGCCGTCGGGCTCTACACGTCCGACGCCCTGACCGACGGCTACCAGCCGGTCGGCATGGGGAGTCCCGCCCAGCTGGCCGGGACGATGGAGCAGATCCGGGAGATCCTGGCCGGGGCGACCGTCGACCTGTGGAAGCGCATCGCCGACTGGTCGCGGCTGCAGATGATCGAGGCCGGCGCTCTCGTCTACGCCTCGGTTCCGAAGGACTTCGCCCACCTGGCCGGCATCTACGACCCCGAGGACTGGTTCACCATCGACGACCGGGCCCGGCGGTTCATCCCGCTCCTCAACGACGAGTACGGGAACATGGCCCTGGGCGAGATGGTCGGGCTCCTCAGCTATCCGAGCCAGCGGGCCAACGAGTACGTCATGGCCCGCACCTCCAACGACGCCAAGAACATGATCAGCGGCCTGCCCTACTCCATCCTCCTCGACGACAGCGCCGCGCCCACGGTCGGCGGGATGGGCCCGGGCTCGTCGTCGCTGCCGGCCAAGTCGGGTCGCTACACCACCTCCCAGGGACGCCTCACGCTCGACGAGTACAACAAGCTGGCCGGCGACTTCCGTCCGTCCGCCGTGGAGGAGCCCTACCGGTTCCTCGACGACGAGTGGGTCAAGTACCACTGGCGGGACAGCCAGGCCGACGAGCTGTACCGTCGCACCCAGGCCGCCTCCCGCAACCTGGCCGGCCAGGGCGCCGGGCTGC
>JAUZEX010000712.1 GCA_030838815.1 Actinomycetota bacterium | reverse complement strand
GGCGTCCGATGACCCGGCAACCGATGACCCGGCAACCGATGACCCGGCAACCGATGACCCGGCAACCAATGACCCGGCAACCGACACCGGGAGCCTCGCCGCTCGCGCCCTGGACCGGAGCCGACGTGACGGTCACCGCCGTGGCTGCGGCCGTGGGGGCCGCCGCACTCCTTGTCTCCTGGGCGGGGTCGTCGACCGCCACGGCCCTCGGGCAGCAGACCACCTGGATCGGCGTCGGGATCGGTGCGTTGCTGGCCGCGTCGGCCGCGGCCAGCTACTGGCTGCTCCAGGGCCGGCGAGCGGTGGTGCGGCGCCGCGCCGACTGGGTCGTCCGGGAGGCGGCGTCGGCGGGGGTCAGGGAGCAACTCGTGTCCCTGGCGTCGATGACGCGGTTCCACCGGGGGGAGTGTCCGCTGGTGGCGGGCAAGCCGGTCGTCGCCGCCAATCGGGCGGCCCACGAGCGCGAGGGTCGTCGGCCCTGCGGAGTCTGCCGGCCGTGAACGACCTTCTGCCCTTCGTCGTGTCCGGCCTGGCCACCGGGGCCGTCTACGGCATGACGGCCACCGGGCTCGTCCTCACCTACAAGACGTCGGGAATCTTCAACCTGGCTCACGGCGCCCTGGCCGCCGCCGGCGCCTACTCGTTCTATGAGCTGCGGACCGTGCACGGCCTGCCGTGGCCGCTGGCGCTGGCGGTGTGCCTGCTGGTGGTCGCCCCGCTGTCGGGCACCGTGCTCTACGGGCTGACCCGGGGCCTGGCGGGAGCGAGCACCGCCGCCAAGCTGGTGGCGACGGTCGGGCTGCTCCTGGCGGTGCAGGGGCTGCTGGTGGCGGCCAAGGGGGCCAGCAACATCTACTTCCCGCCCTTCCTGCCCACGGGCACGTTCCGGGTGCTGGGCGTGAACGTCGGCTTCGACCAGCTCATCGTCACCGTCGTGGCCGCCGCCGCGGCCGGAGGTCTGTTCTGCTTCTTCCGGGTGTCCCGGCTCGGGATCGCGATGCGGGCCGCCGTCGACAACCGGGACCTGCTCGGCCTGCAGGGCACCAGCGCGGCCCGGGTGCTGCTCATCTCCTGGATGGTGGGAAGCTGCTTCGCCGCCCTGTCGGGGATCCTGCTCGCCCCGAGCCTCGGGCTCGACGCCGTCCTGCTCACGCTGCTGGCCGTCCAGGCCTACGGTGCCGCCGCCATCGGGCGGTTCTCGAGCCTGCCGCTCACCTTCGCCGGGGGCCTGCTCATCGGTGTCGCCGCCGATCTGTCCAAACGGTTCGTGGCCGACGTTCCCGCGCTGGCCGGCCTCCCCGCCAGCCTGCCGTTCATCGTGCTGTTCGCCGTGCTCCTCTTCACCCCCCGAGGCAAACTGGTCGAGACCCGGGCCTTCGCCGCCCGCCGGGCAGCCGACCATCGACCCTTCCCCCGGCCGCTGGTCCTCGGTGGACGGGTTGCGACCCTGGTCGGGTTGCTGGCCATCCCGCACGTCGTCGGCCCCCGCCTGCCCGTCTTCACGTCGGCCGTGATCTTCGTCGTCATCTTCGCCTCGCTCCGGCTCCTCGTCCGCACGTCGGGTCAGGTGTCCCTCTGCCACGCCGGCTTCGCCGCCGTCGGCGCGACGAGTTTCAGCCACCTGGCCCATGGCGCCGGCCTGCCCTGGCTCGTCGCCCTGGTCGGGGCCGGTGTGGTCACGATCCCGCTCGGTGCCCTGGTGGCGATCCCGGCCATCCGGCTGTCCGGGCTGTACCTGGCGTTGGCCACCCTGGGTTTCGGCATCTTCCTCGAACGGATGGCCTACAGCTCGTTCCTGCTCTTCGGGGGGAGCGGCGGCCGTCCGGCGCCCCGCCCCGAATGGCTGAGCACCGACACTGGCTTCTACTACGCCTGCCTGGCCGTGGCCGTCGTCGCGGTGAGCGCCACGCTGCTCCTCCCCCGACTGCGGCTCGGGCAGTTGCTCCGCGCCCTGGCCGACTCGCCGCTGGCCCTGGCGACCAACGGCACCAACGTGAATGTCACCCGGGTCCTGGCCTTCTGCCTTTCGGCGTTCCTGGCCGGGATGGCCGGCGCGCTCCTCGCCGCCCAGGCCGGTGTCGTCACGGGTGTCGGGTTCGCGGCGCTGAACTCGCTGGTGTGGTTGGCGGTGCTGGCCGTCTCCGGGCCGGGAGAGGTCGTGGCACCGCTGCTGGCGGCCGCGCTCCTGGTGGTGGCGCCCTCGTACCTGAGCAGTCCCGGATACCTCGAGGCCCAGCCGGTCCTGTTCGGCGTGGCGGCCATGGCCGCCGCGCTGCTGTCGGCCGGGAACTTCGACTTCGCCTCCCGGCTCTCCGCCGCTCAGCGCCGCGCCCGGCGCAGCCCGGTGACGGAACGGTGCGCCCGCCGGCTGGAGCCGGCTCGGGGAGAGGTGCCGGCATGACCCGGGGACTCGAGACGGTCGGGCTCGAGACGGCCGGGCTCGAGACGGTCGCGCTCACCGTCCGTTTCGGAGGGTTGGTGGCGGTCGACGGTGTCAGCCTGCACGCGCCGATGGGACGGATCACGGCCCTGATCGGGCCGAACGGGGCGGGCAAGACCACCACGTTCAATGCCTGCACCGGGCTGGTCCGTCCCACCGCCGGAACGGTGCGTCTGGCCGGCGAGGACGTCACCGCCCTGGCCCCCCACGCCCGGGCCCAGCGCGGCCTCGGCCGGACCTTCCAGCGCATCGAGCTGTTCGACTCGCTGACCGTGCGGGAGAACGTGGCCCTCGGACGGGAAGCGGTTCTGGCCGGATCCCGGCCGTTGCGGCAACTGACCCGCCGCCCGGGTGAGCGCCAGACGGTCGCCGCCGCCGTCGACGAGGCCTTCGAACGGTGCGGCCTGGGCCCGATCAGCGACCGCCGGGCGGGAACGCTCTCCACCGGTCAGCGCCGCCTGGTCGAACTGGCCCGGGTCATCGCCGGCGACTTCCGGTT
>JAUZEX010000680.1 GCA_030838815.1 Actinomycetota bacterium | reverse complement strand
GGCCGCCCGTCCGGGGGACGCTCCGCCGTCGCGCCGGGCGGGTTGCCGGGGAGGAGCACGGGCACCTCCGGGCCGGGGCACTGGTAGGGGGTTCCCTCGCCGCAGACGCCGTTGCGGATGTAACTCGGCACGTCGGTCCACTTCCCGACGTAGAAGCCCAGCGGAGCGCTGATGATGCCGTAGGCCGCCTGGGCGACGGTGGCGAAGCCGATGACGGAGAGCAGGCTGACCGCGGTGAGCCGCCACCGCGGGGCGGTCACCCGCTCCAGCCCGCGTTCGGTGAAGACCCGTCCCTTGTCGTCCTTCAGGAAGAGCAGGGTGGCCAGCGCCGTCTGGGTTCCGCCCCACACCAGCACCTCGGTGAGCGGCATGGCCCAGCGGCCCCCACTCCACAGCGTCACCGACGGGATGCCGTTCCACACCAGCCAGCCGGTGCGGATCAGCAGGTCCTCGACGGCGAAGACCGCGGCGGAGAGGAACAGCCAGGCGATCAGGACGAGGCCGGCGGTGCCCATCCGCGGCCGGCGGGCCCGCACGGCCTGCATGAGCTTGGCCCCGGCGACGGCGGCCAGGACCGAGGCGGTGTAGGAGGGCAGGTTGATGCCGAGGGCGAAGGGCAGGTTCCCGCCCTCCCGGCTGATCCATCCCGGGATGTGCCCGGCCCACGACCCGAAGTTGATGTAGTAGGAGTTGAACATGTACTGGGGCCGGAAGTAGTTGGCCATGGGATCCATCCACATCACCGCCAACCAGGCGATGGCGATCTTCGCCTCCAGCGTCAGTCGGCGCTGCGTGATGCATTTGCGGACGACGAACACCACGGCGAACAGTGCCCCCGCCGTGAAGGTGGCCTGGAGGATCCACGCCCAGGTTTTCTCGTGCCCGGGAACGGGATCGGGGCCGGTCGTCACGGCCCGGAAGTCGTCGGACAGCACCCACGACGTGTAGATCCAGGCCTGGAGGACCACGGCCGCCGCACCCAACGACGCCCACCATAGGACTGGCCGGGCCCGGCGAGGGACGAGCGCGGAACCGGCCCTGGGCGGCTCGGTCCCGAGCCGTTGGCTCGTTTCGACCAGGGTTGCGCTCATACCAGTGCCAGGCCCATCTGCTGCAGGATCGAGGCGGCGTTGTAGTAGTCGCGATGGCTCACGATCTTCCCGCCGGCCACGTCGCCGATCGAGATGCCTCGCAGAGAGACGACCGCTGAGCTGGGGGGAAACTCTCCCCACGCCTTCACCAGTTGGAAGTGCATGGTCCATTCGACCGCGAACGTCGTCTCGGTGGTCGTAAAGGCGTGCGTGTCGGCGGTGAAGGCGTCCACATCGATGACATCGAAGAAGCTTTGCCAGAACCCCTCGACCGCTTCCCGGCCGGGGAAGCTCTGGCCGACCCCGTGGTCGGCGTAATCCACGTCATCGGCGTAGTGGGCGCAGGCCGTCCGCACGTCCTTGTCCCCAAACGCTTTCCACCAGCTCTCGGCGACGGCCTTCGCGGTGTCATCAGGCATGGTCTCGTCCTCTCTTCGTGGTTCCCGGGTCGCGTGATGGTAAGCAGCGATGTCAGCTACTGTCAACCAAATGACAGCGTATGACACAAGCCGCTTCTTGATCTACGGCGCCAGCGGGTTCACCGGGACGCTGACGGCGCGCCGGGCTGTCGAGTGGGGAATGCGGCCGGTGCTCGGCGGGCGGGACGAACGGGCCGTCGGCGCGCTGGCGGCCGAGCTCGGGCTCGAGAGCCGCATCGCCCCGCTGACCGATCCCGGCGCCCTGGACGGGATGCTGGAGGAGATCGACGTCCTCCTCAACTGCGTCGGCCCGCCCACTTTGGTCCCCCCGCTGGTGGAGGCGGCGTTGCGGACCAGGACCCACTACCTCGACATCGCCGGGGACTGCGAGTACGTCTACAGCCTCGACCGGCAGGCCGAAGCGGCGCAGGTCGTCCTCTGTCCGATGGCCGGTTACGACCTCGTCCCGAACGACGTCCTGGCCACTCGGCTCCAGGAGTTGCTGCCCGATGCCACCCACATCGACATCGGCGTGCTGGCCGGCGGCGCGTCGCAGGGTTCGGCCGAAACGGTGCTCGTCCTCCTGCGGGACAAGGGAACCCAGGTCCGGGAGGACGGGCTGCTCCGCAGGGTTCCGTTCGGGTCGCGACGGGTCACCTTCAACGGGCCGGACGGGCCGCACCGCGCCTACCTCTTCCCGTTCCCGGACCCCTACACGCTGTGGCGCAGCACCGGCATTCCCAACATCGCGGCCCACGTCAGCAGCCCGGACCTCTCGGCCGCCACCGTGGCGGTCACGCGCTGGCTGGAGTCCCGACTGGCCAACCGGAACCTCTTCCGCCTCGCTCGATGGGCGGCGCGCCGGCGACCGGCGGTGAACCGCACCGGTGAGTCAGCCGACCAGCGCTCATTGGTCTGGGCCAGGGTCCGCAACCGGCGGGGCGAGGCCGTCGAGGGCTGGATCGAGACGCCCCCCGGCTATGGGTCCACCGCAGCCTTGGCACTGCTGTGCGCCCGTCGGTTACTGACGGGGAACATTCCCGCTGGCGCCCGCACCCCGGCCAGCCTGGTCGACGTCGACGCGGTGCTCGATCTCCCCGGATTCCGGGGCAGCGAGAACCTGGCGGGCCCGGCGAGAGTGGTCGGGGGAGTGGAACGGAGTGGTCGACGGGGGTGATCGGAGTGGTGGCGACTCCTGACGGGGGCTGACGGGCGGAGTTGGCTGTCCCCAGGCTCACCGCACGGTGGGCAGGGGGGCATGGGTCAGTGCAGACAGCGTTGCCGCCGGGCTGCCTCGACATCCCGGAGCAGGTCAACATCACCGAGCACATCGTCAGCCGCCATGTGCTCCTCGGGCGGGGCGACCAGGTCGCCCTCCGGTGGGCCGGGCGCTCCCTGACGTTCGCGGAACTCGAGGCCCTCACCGACACGGTCAGCGCCTCCCTCCGGGCCGCCGGTGCGGGGCGGGGCGACCGCATCGTCCTCTGTTCGCCGAATTCACTGGCCTACGCCGCCGGCGTCCTCGGTGCCATGAAGGCCGGTGTCGTCCCCGTCCTCACCGGCCCGGAGACCACCCCGGCGGCCCTGCAGAGGATCGTCGACGCCACAGGTGCCGTGATGGTCCTCACCGACCATGCGCAACTGGACAAGCTCTGGTCCTGTGACGGCGTCGGGGCCGTCGGCGAGCCCGTCCGGGAGGACACGCTGGCTGACGAGCCGGCCTACATGCACTACAGCGCCGATGGGCGGCCCGTCGTCCACGCCCATCGCACCGTCATCGGTGCCGGCGACCCGATCCGCTACGGCTTCCTCCGCCTCCGGCCCGCCGACCGCTGCCTGGTGGCCGGAGACCTCACCGCCATGCTCGGATTCGACTTTGGATTACTGTTCCCACTCGCTTCCGGCGCCCGGGCCGTGCTCCACAGCGGGCCGGC
>JAUZEX010000622.1 GCA_030838815.1 Actinomycetota bacterium | reverse complement strand
GCCGTTCTATGTCGCCGCCCCCACGTCGACCATCGACCTGGCCACCGCCACCGGGGCGGGGATCCCGGTCGAGGAGCGTTCCCCCGAGGAGGTCCGGCTGGTGGGCCGCTCCCGCCTCGCTCCGGCGGGGTTCTCGGTGCTCAACCGGGCCTTCGACGTGACCCCGGCCGTCCTCGTCACCGCCATCGTGACGGAGCTGGGCGTCGCCCGGCCGCCCTACGACAAGAGCCTGCGCCGCATGGTCGAGGCGGCGCCCCACCGGCGCCCGCTCCGCCCGGAGAGCCCTACGGGATCGTGAGGAACTGGACCGTGTTGTCCGAGAGCGTCGGGACGGCGGCCAGCCGGTCGCCCCGGCGCAGGCCGAGGTCGGCGGCGTTGGCGATCTGGGCCAGATCCTTGGCCTTCCCGTCGGCGGTCACCTGCCAGACGTGACCGGCGTTGTCGCCGACGATCCAGGCCGCGTCGAGCTTCTCGATCCCGTCCAGGTTGCCGAGGGGTGCCATGTCGCCGAGGGCCGCCACCGCTTTGGTGGCGATGTCGACGACCAGGATCCGGCCCGGGCCCCGGGCGGCAGGGCCGTCGCCGTCGGGATCGACCCCGGAGCCGGCGACCATCAGCTTGTCGCCGTCGAGGAACAGCCCGTTGGGGTTCTCCAGCTTGTCCGACTGGAGCCACACCTCCGGCTTGGAGCTGCCGGCCGGAAGGCGGTAGATGGTGTTACGAGCTGTGTCGGAGATATAGGCATCGCCGGTGCGATCGTCGACCGTGACGTCGTTGGGGAACTTCGTCCCGAGCCCGTCAAGATCGATGGTTTCCTTGATCTTCGCTCCGGCCACGTCGATCACCACGAGCTGGCCGACGTCGGCCACGAGGAGGTCGGTCCCGCGCCGGTGGATTCCCTTCGGGGAGCGGAGCCCGGTGACCCACTTGGCGTCCACGAGCCGGCCGTCGGATGACACCCGGCTGAGGTAGCCGTCGGGCTCCCGCCCGAGCGGGTTGATTGGCCCGGGCCCGATGTTCGAGACGTAGAAGAACCCCGTGGCGCTGTCCCAGGGGGCGCTCTCGGGGTTCTCGAACCCGGTCACTGTTCCGCCGGTGTGGGCCCCGGCGGGGAGCCCCGGCGCGAGGAGCCCGACCAGCAGCGCCAAGACGAGCATGCGGCGCACGACACCCTCCTGTCCCCATGCGGCACGGCCCCAGCGCCGGGCCAAGTCTCACACGTCCGCCCCGGCGCCGTCATCCGCCGGTGTCGTGTCCCCTTTCCTGTCACACCCGCTCGCTAGGTTCCGGGCCATGGACGTGCTCATCCCCGTACTCGCCGTGCTGTTCCCGGGCCGCTGTGTCGGCTGTGGGGTGGCGCCGGCCGCCCTCTGCCCCGGCTGCCTGGCCCGGGCCCGCCCGGTGCCCGCCACCCCCGGGCCTTCGCCACCAGCGGGGATCGACTGGTGGGTCGCCGCCTTCGCCTACGAAGGGGTGGTGCGGGAGGGCCTGGCCCGGGTGAAGTACCGGAACGCCCGTTCCGCCCTCCCGCTCCTGGCCGGCGCGCTGGTCGAACGGCTGCGCCGGGCACCGCCGCCCGGCCCGGTCGACGTGGTCACCTGGCCTCCGACCAGCGCCGCCCGCCGCCGCCAGCGAGGGTTCGACCAGGCCGAGCACCTGGCCCGGGCGGTCGGGCGGGGCCTCGACGTCCCCGTCCGGCGCTGCCTCTTGCGCCGGGCCGGCCCGGCCCAGACGGGCCGAACGGCGCGAGAGCGTCGCCACGGCCCGGTGTTCGGGGAGGCGCGGTCGGTGGCCGGGCGGCGGGTCCTGGTGGTCGACGACGTCGCCACCACCGGCGCCACCCTGGCGGCCGCCGCCACCTCCCTCAGATCGGCGGGGGCGACCTGGGTAGGGGCCGCCATCGTGGCCCGTACTCAACTGCGGGTCGGCCCAGCGCCGGGCGGGGCGGCGAGCGGTGCGGATCGGTCGCGGGGCGCTCAAGGCGCTGCGCCAGGGAGCCGTTATTCGCGGTGAGCCGAGGCCCGATCCCCGCGTGGGGGTGGTCTTCGGGAGGAGCGAGACTCGCGATGGAACGCACGCACGCAGCTACCGCGGACCGCCACGATGTGATCTTGCGCCTGCGCCAGCAGGTGGCCGATGGCGCCTACGAGCCGCCGGTCGACGAGCTGGTCAACCGGCTTGTCAGCGTCGTGATGGCCCGGCACGCCTCCGGTACCCCGGAGCCGCCCCGGTAGCGGCCACGTATACTCGTACATGGCCGTGTGCGGGTCTGTGGTTGCGCCGCTCCGTTTCGACGGAGGCGGCTAGTCGATGCCAGTCGCAGGCGAAACGACCCACGTAAGGCAACCCGTGGTTGCTGAGCATGGTGCGGCTTAGGGGTAAGCCCTGCCCCGTGGGCTTCGATCGGCGAGGCCCGTCCGGGAGAGGGAACGAAGCCGTCGATGAACCGGTGCGTCACCGCCCGGGGACGGTCACTTCTCCGGCAGGCGAGTGTGGGGGCAAAGACCAGGTCAGCCGCACACGGCCTTTGCTGTGGCTGTCTCCGATTAGGCGCTGACACCGGGGGTTACGCATGGACGTCGTGATCCGGGGCAAGAACGTGAAGGTCTCCGAGCCGCTGCGCAGCGCGGCCACGGAGCACCTGGCCAAGCTCGACCGCTACGCCAACGGGTTCGCCCGGGCCGAGGTGGACTTCTCCGAGGAGCGCAACCCGCGCATCCCCGACAACCAGCGGTGCGAGGTGCTCGTCCACGTGAAGGGGCACCTGCTGAAGGCCCACGCCTCGGCGTCGGAGCCCTTCGCCGCCCTTTACGCCGTGTGCGACAAGGTGGAGCACCAGGTGAAGCGGCTGAAGGACAAGCGGGTGGCCCGGGTCCACCCCCGCCGCATCCGTACGGAGCGGGTCGAGGTCGCGTTCTTCGAAGAGGAGGAGGATCAGGAGGAACTGCAGCCGGCCCGGATCGTGAAGACCAAGGAGTTCATGATCAAGCCGATGTCAGCCGAGGAGGCCCTCCTCCAGATGGACCTGCTGGGCCACGATTTCTTCCTCTTCACCAGCTCCGAGAGCGGTCGGGCGGCCGTGATCTACCGCCGGAACGACGGAAACTTCGGCCTCATCGAGACCGCGGGCTAACCTGACGGAGTGACCCAGGAGGGTACGTGACGGACTTGCCCGCGGCCGGAGTCGACCGGATTCGTGTCCTCATCGCCGACGACCACGCCTTGTTCCGCCGCGGCCTCATCATGGTTCTCGAGGCTGAGCCCGACATCGAGGTGGTGGCCGAGGCGCAGGACGGTACCGAGGTCATCGGCAAGGCCGAGGAATTTGTACCCGATGTCCTCCTGATGGACGTGCGGATGCCCAAGCTCAACGGCATCGAGGCCGCCCGGGCCATCCGGGAGTCGGTGCCGTCGGCGAAGATCGTCATGCTCACGGTCTCCGACGAGGAGGACGACCTCTTCGACGCCATCAAGGCCGGCGCCAACGGCTATCTCCTGAAGGAGATCTCCATCGAGGAAGTGGCGGATGCCATCCGCTCGGTGGTGCAGGGCCAGAGCCTCATCTCGCCATCGATGGCGTCGAAGCTGCTCAACGAGTTCAACACCCTGGCCAAGCAGGCCGACGAGAAGCCCCGCCTCCAGGCCCCCCGGCTCACCACCCGCGAACTCGAGGTGCTCAAGCTCGTGGCCCAGGGCATGAGCAACCGCGACGTGGCCGAGGCACTGTTCATCGCCGAGAACACCGTCAAGAACCACGTGCGCAACATCCTGGAGAAGCTCCAGCTCCACTCCCGCATGGAGGCGGTCGTCTACGCCGTGCGGGAGAAGATCCTCGACATCAACTGAGCGAACAGGGTCAGCAGGGTCAGACCGAGGCCGAGCCGGTCCCACGAGTCTGACCGGTAGTCGAGGTGGAGCTGGTGGTCGCCGGCGGGGACGTCGGCTTCGATCAGGCCGTCCGGAGCTCGCCGGAGGCTGCTCCCCCGGCCGTCGAGGCGGGCGTGCCACTTCGGGGACCAGGCGATGGCCACGCTGACCCGGGCGTCGTGGTCGCCGTGCACCTCCACTCCGAAGTGTTCCGGTCGGGCTTCGAGCAGGAAGGCTGACAGGGGTGCCGGCGAGCCGACCAGGGAGGCGGGGGGCGGGGCCCCGTCGCCGGGCTCGACGGCGAGAATCGTGATCGGAGACGCCTGCCACACCGGCCGGAACCGGGCGGAGTGGGCCAGGCGTACGGCCACCGGGTCGTCGGTGACCACCACGTGGGTGACGCCGAAGCGGGCCAGGCGGTCGGCGGAGGAGGACGGGTCGTCGCCCTGGAGCGTCTCGGGCTCGAGGGCGGCATCGGGCGTGCTGACCGCCTCCAGGTTGAAGCCGTTGAGGGAGTTCCGGCCCGAGACACGGGCCAGCCACGTCTCGGGATGCATGATGCCGGTGCGGCCGATCTCGTCGGGGAAGTCCCGCTGGGTGGCGAATCGGGCCCCTGGCGGGACGAGCTCCCGGAGGGCCCCGGCCGCCGCCGGCAGCTGCGGCTTCGGTTCCGGGAGCTGGCCCGGGGCGTTCCGCCCGGGAGCGAAAGCCAGCACGGCGACACCGGCCAGCAGAAGGGCTGTGACGTGCCCGGCCCGGCCGAACCGTCCGGCCAGCGCCGCCGCCGGAGCGGCCACGGCGAAGACCGCCATCAGCCCGACGTAGCCGAGCCCCCGGTTGGGCAGCTGAAGTGTCACGTCGCCGGGTCCGAGCAGGTGGAGTCCGGCGTAGGCCACCGGCAGGTACGCCGCTGGCACGAGCACCCACACCAGCGCCGCCCGTCCACGGTTCTCCGGTCCCGAAACTCCCATATGGGTGGTCCTCGGACCGGAAAAGGGGCGGAGGACCCGGCGGCCGGGGGCGACCCGGATGACCTGGTAGAGCCAGCCGGCGACCACCAGGGCGCCGAGCCCGGTCGGGAACAGGACCCGGCCGGTCACGACGTCGGCCAGGCGGGTCGCCAGGGCCGGCGTGTCCCAGCCGGTGTAGACGCCGTGCAGGTCCCGGTGGGCCACCAGAGGCACCAGCCAGAAGGCGGCCAGTCCGGACGTGCCACCGGCCACGGCGGCGAGGCGGCCCAGCCCCCGCCAGGAGGCACGACCGGCCACCGCCCGGGCGGCCACGGTGAGGGCGACGAAGACGGCCAGGATGAGGGCCGAGATCAGGTGGGTCACGAGAAGGCCGGCGCCGGCCACGGCGGCCAGGCCGGGCCATCCCGGTCGTCGCCACCGGGACCCGCCGGCCGGCCCGGACCGGCCGCTCCGGCCCGGCCCGTCCAGCGTCCGGACGATCGCCCCCAGGGCGAGGCAGAACAGGACGGCACCGACCTGGTTCGGCACCAGCCCGACCCGGAACAGGCCCTGGACGCCGGGGCCGTAGGGGCTCGACACCAGCAGCGACAGGACGGCGGCCAGGCCGGCGGCGGGCCGCGTCAGCCCGTACGACCGGGCCAGGAAGGCCACGGCGGGCGGCAGGGCGGCGACCGAGGCGACGCACACGACCTTGAGGGCTCCGGTCGTCGAGAGGGTCCCGAGGGTGAGGATGCGGACGGCGCCCACCAGCCAGGTCAGTCCAGGCCCGTTGAACAGGAACTCCTGCTGGCCGAGGACGAGGCGGGGGAACCAGCCGTCGGGCCGGAGGTGGGCGACCAGGTGGGGGAGGGCGAAGTCGGCCCGGATGAGGTGGGCCATCACGTCCTCGCCGGCCGGCGGCCGTCCACCGACGACGGCGCGGACGAGCACGAGCGCCAGTGTCACCGCCACGGCCGGGCCCGCCACCCCGGCCAGAGGCTCGAGACCGGGCCGGCGCCGTGGCCTCGGCCCGGGGTCGGCGACGTCGACCTCTCGCTCGACGTCGACCGGGCGGGCGGTGAGCACCGCCGGATGCTAGAGCGCCGAGACTCCCCGACCATTTCGCCCCAAGCGCGGGGCGGCGGAAACCAGAGTGGTCGGTAGACTCATTTCTCTATGGGAGTTTTCAACAAGATCCTCCACCTGGGCGAAGGTCGGAAGGTCAAGGCGCTGGAGGCCATCGTCCCCGAGGTCGGGGCGTTCGAGCCTGAAATCCAGAAGCTGTCCGACGATCAGCTGGCCGCCAAGACCGTCGAGTTCCGCAACCGGCTCGACAACGGGGAGGATCTCGACGATCTCCTGCCCGAGGCGTTCGCCACCATCCGCGAGGCGGCCCGTCGGGTCCTCGGCCAGCGCCACTACGACGTCCAGCTGATGGGTGGGGCGGCGCTCCACTTCGGGTGGGTGGCGGAGATGAAGACCGGCGAGGGGAAGACCCTCGTGTCGACCCTCCCGGCCTACCTCAACGGCCTGTCGGGCAAGGGCGTCCACCTCGTGACGGTCAACGACTACCTGGCCAAGCGCGACGCCGAGTGGATGGGCCGGGTCCACCGCTTCATGGGGCTCACCGTCGGGCTCGTGATCCCCGACATGGACGACTCCACGTACAAGCGCGCCGCCTACGGCTGCGACATCACCTACGGCACCAACAACGAGTTCGGCTTCGACTACCTCCGTGACAACATGGCCCCGGCCCGGGAGTACATGGTCCAGCGGGGCCACAACTTCGCCATCGTCGACGAGGTGGACTCCATCCTCATCGACGAGGCCCGCACCCCGCTCATCATCTCCGGGCCCGTCGACGACGCCGCCGTCCTCTACACCCAGTTCGCCCGCATCGTGACCCCCCTTGTGGCCGAGCGCGACTACGAGGTCGACGAGAAGAAGAAGACCGTCGCCCCCACCGAGGAGGGCATCACCCGGGTCGAGGAGGCGCTCGGCGTCGAGAACCTCTACGACAACATCAACCAGAACTTCGTCCACCAGCTCCAGGCCGCGCTGCGGGCCAAGGAGCTGTTCA
>JAUZEX010000613.1 GCA_030838815.1 Actinomycetota bacterium | reverse complement strand
AAGCCGGGTTGCGGGTGGCGCCCTGGGCGGCCGCCTACATGGTGTCGGCTCCGCTGTCAGCCCGGCTCGTCGAACGGTGGGGCCAACGCCGTGTCGTCACCACCGGTCTGACCGTGGTCGCCGCCGGTCTGGCCCTGCTGTCCCGCAGCGGCTCGCAGGCTCACTATCCGTTGTTGGCGCTGGCCCTCGTGCTCACCGCCGCCGGCATGGGGATGACGACGGCCCCGTCCACCGGGGCGATCATGGTGTCGCTGCCGCTCGACAAGGCCGGTGTCGGTTCGGCGGTCAACGACACCACCCGAGAACTCGGCGGTGCCCTCGGGGTGGCGGTCTTCGGCAGCGTGGTCGCCTCCGGCTATCACGTCGATCTGGCCCACCGCCTCGCCGGGTTGCCGGGAGTGGCCGCTCCCGCCAACGCCTCGCTCGGGTCGGCCCTGCACACGGCGGCAGCCCTCCCCCGTCCGGCGGCCCAAGCCCTGTCCAGCGCGGCGCGTCATGCCTACGTGCACGCGCTCGACACCACCCTCCTGGTGGCCGTCGGCGTAGCGCTGGGGGCCGCCACGCTGGTGACCTGGCTGCTCCGGCCCGGCTCGCCGGAGGTGCAGGTGGACGAGGACACGATCGCCCTGCAAGCGGCATAGTGGGAGGCGACATGGCCATGGACCTCCACTACCCGCCCCGAAGCGAACTCCAGCTCGTGGACGTGCTGCACGCCCTCTCCGACCCGGTGCGGTTGCAGATGGTGCGGCAGCTGAACCGCGCCCAGGGGTCCATCGCCTGCGGCCAGTTCTCACTGCCGGTCAACAAGTCGACGAGGAGCCACCACTTCAAGGTGCTGAGAGAAGCCGGAGTGGTCCGGGCTCACGACGACGGGACCCGCCGCTACTACACGCTCCGGCGCGACGATCTGGACGCCCGTTTCCCTGACCTCCTCGACACGGTGATCCGCGCCGCCGAGGAAACCGCGCTGCTGCGCGCTGCTAACCCGGTGAACGATCGGCAACCCTGAGCAGGTTTTCCTCGTCGGCCTTGATCAGGAGGGCGAGGAACTTCGAGTAGGTGCGAGCCTGCTGGAGGTTCCCCCCCATGAACCAGAAACGGTCATGGCCGGAGCGCCGCCAGATCGTGCGGAGCTCACCTTCGTCGTCGAGGCCCCACACCGGTGAGCACCGATCGGCGACGGCGACTCCCAGCAACCGACGGGCACTCTCCCGCATGTTCTGATAGCCCGTCGCCAGCACCACGACATCGGCGTCCAACGACGTACCGTCGCTGAACACGACTCCGGTCTTTGTGAACCGATCGATCTCGACCCCCTGCTTGATCCCGATCTTGCCGTCAGCTATGAGCCGGGACGCACCGACGTCGATGTAGTACCCGCCGCCCCGGGTGAGGTACTTCATGAAGAGTCCACTGCCGTCGTCTCCGTAGTCGACCTTGAAGCCGGCTTTCTCCAAGCCGGCGAGCAGTTCGCCGTCGAGATCGGCGAGCACCTTCGTCGCCTGCTTGTGCAGCTCGCCCACCAGCGGGAACGGCAGGGACGAGAACATCATGTCGGCGTCCTCGACGGGAGGGCCGCCCTCTTCGTAGACGCCGGCGAACAGCACCGCGATCCCGTTCTCGCTGCTCATCACGTACGTGCTGGAGCGCTGCACCATGGTGACAGCCGCGCCCTGCTCGTAGAAGTCCTGGGCGATGTCGTGACCGCTGTTGCAGGCGCCGACCACGAGCGCCTTGCGTCCGGCGAATTCGCGCCCGCCACCGTGGGCGCTCGAGTGGCGCACCGTCCCGGCGAATTCGTCAACGCCGGGGATCTCCGGGACGTTCGGCACGCCGCTCATGCCCGTGGCCAACACGACATGGTGCGGGTGCAACGTGCGCTCGGTGCCGTCCTCGCGCCGCACGCGCACCGTCCACTGCCGGGCTGCGTCGTCGTACTCGCCGCCCAGGAACTCCGTCCCCGTCCAGACGTTGAGCTCCATCGCCGCCACGTACGTCTCGAACCAGTCGGCCAGCTTGTCTTTGGGCGTGAAGACCGGCCAGTGAGCAGGGAAGGGGAGGTATGGCATGTGGTCGTACCAGACAGGGTCGTGCAGAACCAGCGAGCGGTAGCGGTTGCGCCAGTTGTCGCCCACCCTGGCGTTGCGCTCGACGACGAGGGTGTCCACGCCGAGTTGCCCGAGCCGGGCCGCGATGGTGAGGCCGCCCTGACCCCCACCGACGACGAGGGCCTGCGGTTCGGAGGCGGTGAACTCCCGCTCGGCCTCCCGCCGCTCGAGCCAGGTCTGGCGGTCTGGCTGTTCGCCGTGGCTGACGCCCTTGTCGCGCCGGGGACCGAGTTGCTCCTCGAAGCCCTTCAGCTCGTCCATCGTGGTGAGTACCGTCCAGGCCTGCCAGGGTCCGTCGGTGTCAGTTCCGGTCGGCATCAACCGGAAGAATCCGGTGCCCCGGGCGACCGTGGTCTCGAAATCGAAGAAGGCCTGCACCCACCTCGTGTTCTCGTCCACCTCGACGGCGACGGGCTCTTTGCCCTCGGTGAGCCCGAAACCGGTCGGGCGGCTGCCCTCGAGCCCGACAACCAGGGCCCGGGCGATGGCGTCTGCGCCACGAAAGGTCCGGAGGTCCCACGTCAAGGCGAGCAGGTCGCGCCACCAGCCGTCGGGCAGGAAGAGCCCCCCGATCGTCTGCGGGTCCCGCTGCTCCAGCGCCGCACTGAAATCAGCCAGCCACCGGCTGGCGATGGCCCGAGGCATCGGGACGGGCACGGTCTGAGTGCCCGGCGCTTCGAGGGTCTCGCTCATCAGCCCTCCCTCAATTGACGGCCGCTCACGACCCTACATCAACCGGTCACGTGCCGCCTCGGGACTCCGCCTGGCCGCGCTTGATCCATCAATCTCAGTTGATGTATTATCGGCGTCGTGCCCGCTGGTGTGAACATGTCCCCGGAACGGTTCTTGCAACTGATCGCCGACCCGCATCGCTGGCGTCTCCTGGGCGAGTTGGCTCGGAGCGACCGGCGGGTGGGGGAGCTCACCCAGCTGCTCGGCCAACCGCAGAACCTCGTCTCCTACCACCTGCGCGAGCTACGTGACGCCGGTCTGGTGTTCTCGCGTCGCAGCTCCTTCGACGGCCGCGATGCCTACTACCGGGTTGATCTGACCCGCTGCGGCGAGCTGCTGGCCGGGGCCGGTGCCGCTCTCGTGCCAGGACTAAGGCTGGCGAGCGTTTCAGTGCCTCGCAGGCGACGAGCGGGGCGGGCGCCGCGAGTGCTGTTCCTGTGCACCGGCAACAGCGCCCGCTCCCAGATGGGCGAAGCGCTGCTCGAACGGCTGTCCGATCACACCATCCACGCTCGGAGCGCGGGGAGCCACCCGAAGATGGTGCACCCCAATGCAATTCGCGTGATGGCCGAGCGCGGAATCGACATCTCTGGACACCGCACGAAGCATCTCGGCCTCTTCGCCCGTCGCCATTTCGACTACGTGATCAC
>JAUZEX010000606.1 GCA_030838815.1 Actinomycetota bacterium | reverse complement strand
CTCTCACCGGCGCGGACCGCTGCGACGAGCCGGTCGAGCACCTCGCTCTCGCGGCGCCGGCCGATGAGCTCTGGGCCGCTCATCCGACTTGCAGGGGACGCATCATCTCGTTGTCTTCGTGGGACAGGTTGTGGCAGTGCCAGACGTAGTCGCCAGACCGGTCGAAGCGGGCCCGGATGCGGGTGACCTCGCCGGGATAGCACAGCACGGTGTCTTTCGGGCCCCGTTCCTGGGGGAAGGGCGGCTGGCGGGGCCCGCCCTGGATGTCGCGCATGGCGCCCGTCCCCGGATCCTTCACGGCGATGAACGGTGCCCGATCCAGCACCTCGAAGGCGACGAGGTGGAGATGGATCGGATGGGCGGTCAGCATGTCGTTGTAGAACTCCCACACCTCGACCTGGCCCCGCTGCGGCGTCTCCGTGACCGGATCGCTGTAGGTGAGGTGGCCGTGTTCGGCGGTGCCCAGGAGTGTCTGGATCCGACCGTAGTGATCGAGGCGTTCGCCGAGAATGAGGCGCCGGGTGACGGCGGGCGGCCCGGGGACCTCGAAGGGGGTGTCGCGGAGGCGCTCCACCAGGGTGACCGGCGGCGCCGATCCTCGGTCGAGCGGGAGGTCGACCCGCAGCTGGAGGACCTCGGCCGCCGTGGGACTCGGCGGGACACCCAGCGGGAAGGGGGTGAAGGCGCCGTTGCGCATCGTGAGCGTCTGGCCCGCATGGGCGCTGAAGTCCACCACGATGTCGGCCCGCTCACCGGAGGAGAGGACCAGGGGGCCGGACAGCGGGGCGGGGCTGTCGAGGAAGCCGCCATCGGTCCCGATGGCGACCATGGTGGCCGGCGAACCGGTCGGCGGGGTGATGGCCAGCGCGTAGGTCCGGGAGTCCGAGCCGTTGAGCAGCCGGAAGCGGTAGGGGCGGGGTTCGACCCGGAGGTAGGGCCAGGCCCGACCGTTGACGAGGATGACGTCGCCGTAGAAGTCGACGAGATGCGAGGGCCCACCGTGCCAGTCGGGCGACGGGTGAGGGGCATCGGGGTAGGCCAGTCGACCGTCGGGATAGAAGGTGCGGTCCTGGATCACCAGCTCGACCTCGTGGCGCTCGGCGGGGAGCCCGCCCGACTCCATGAGCTCCATTTCGTGGTCGTCGCGGAGGAGATAGAAGCCGGCCAGCCCGGCATTGACGTTGAGACGGGTGATCCCCAGGGTGTGGTCGTGGTACCAGAGCGTGGCCGCTTCCTGGCTGTTCTCGTACCGGGAGGCGGCGGAAGCGAAGTCGGCGCCGGTGTCGCCCCGGGCGGTGAACCATTGCTCGGGCCCGCCGTCGAAGGCGGCGTCGACGTGGCCGCCGTGCAGGTGCGCCACCGCCGGCACCCCCGCCTCGGCGATGGACAGTCCGTTGTGGCCGAACGCCCAGTGCAGTGTGGTGTCGACGGGGAGGAGGTGCCGCTTCGGGAGGTGGTTGGCCCAGCGCAACTCGATCGGGTGGTCCCGGCGGGCGACGACGGTCGGGCCGGGGTAGCTCACGTCCGTCCCGGCCCGGCCGTAGCCCCACACCGCCGTGGGAAGACCGACCCCGAGCACGTCCTGGACGGTCTCCCCCATGACGAACGGGTAGGCGCCGCCCGCCGTGGCATTCACCCGCAACCCCCGCTCCGCCGGCACGGCCAATGGCTGCACGAACCGCGGAATGGCGTTCGGGTCGGCGATCGGCTCGCGGTACAGAGGATGAGGGACGGCCCGGAGACGTTCCCCCCGAGCCGCGCGACCGGCGGGCAGATACGGCGTCAGCAGGACGGCCGCTCCGGCCGCCCCCAGGGAGCCGAGGAACCGCCGCCTGTTGATCACGCCCCGGGGCTCAGACAGCGTGCTCCTGCTTGTCGCCGGCCCACTCGAGGTGGAACGAGCCGTCGCGGTCGACGCGCTTGTAGGTGTGGGCGCCGAAGTTGTCCCGCAGTCCCTGGAGGAGGGCGGCCGGGAGTCGGTCGCGACGCAGGCCGTCGAAGTAGGCCAGCGACGATGAGAACGCCGGTGTGGGGATGCCGGCCAGCGATGCCTGCGACACGACACGCCGCCAGGAGTCGATGCCGGAGCGGAGCACGTCGGCGAAGAACGGGGCGACCAGGAGCGAAGGCGGTGCTCCGTCGTCGTCGTAGGCCTCCCGGATCCGGTTGAGGAAGCGGGCGCGGATGATGCAGCCACCCCGCCAGATCGTGGCCAGGGCGCCACGGTCGATGTCCCAGGCGTACTCGGCGCTCCCGGCCGAGATCTGGTCGAATCCCTGCCCGTAGGCGACGACCTTCGAGGCGTACAGGGCCCGGCGGACGTCTTCGATGAAGGCCCCTTCGTCATCGACGCCGAGGGACGACACGTCCGAACCGAAGGTCGCCCGGGCGGGGTGGCGCTGCTCGGCGTGCCCGGACAGCGCCCGGGCGAAGGTGGCCTCGGCGATACCGGTGATCGGGATGCCGAGGTCGAGCGCGCTCTGGACTGTCCACCGGCCCGTGCCCTTCTGCTCCGCCTCGTCCAGGACGATGTCGACGAAGGGCTGACCGGTCGTGTCGTCGATCTGGGCCAGCACATCGGCGGTGATCTCGATGAGAAACGACTCGAGCTCGCCGTCGTTCCAGGCCCGGAAGATCTTGGCGATCTCGTCCGGCGTCGCCTCCAGCCCGGCGCGCAGGAGGTCGTACGCCTCGGCGATGAGCTGCATGTCGGCGTACTCGATGCCGTTGTGGACCATCTTGACGAAGTGACCGGCGCCGTCA
>JAUZEX010000554.1 GCA_030838815.1 Actinomycetota bacterium | reverse complement strand
ACCTCGACCCGTCGCAGATCCCGGGGACGGGTGAGGGCGGCCGGGTGACCCGGAGCGACGTCCTCGCCTACATCGATCGCCAGGGAGGCGCCGCCCGCCAGGCCGCCGGCGCGGCGTCCGGCGGGGGGGCCGCGGCCTCGAGCACGACGGGATCCCCGGCCTCGGCCGCTCCGGCCGCTCCTGCACCGGCCGCTCCGGCCGCTCCGGGGCAGGCGGCTCCGGCCGCTCCGGCGCAGGCGGCTCCGGCCGCTCCGGCGCAGGCGGCTCCGGCCGCTCCGGCGCAGGCCGCTCCGGCGCAGGCGGCCCCGGCCGCCGCCTCCGGGCCGGCGTTCCGGGCCGGCGGCGACGAGGTCGTCCCGTTCGACAACATGCGCCGCCGCACGGCCGAGCACATGGTCCGCTCCAAGCACACGTCACCCCATGTCCTCACCGCGGTCGAGGTCGACTTCCACGCCGTCGACCGGGCCCGCTCCGCCCACCGCAACGAATGGAGGGAGCGCGAAGGGTTCGCCCTCACCTACCTGCCGTTCGTGGCCCGGGCGGTGTGCGACGCCCTGGCCGAGTTCCCCCACCTCAACGCCAGCGTGGGGGAGGACCAGCTGACCGTCCACCGCTACGTGAACCTCGGCATCGCAGTCGATCTGGACCAACGAGGGCTGATCGTCCCGGTCATCAAGAACGCCGAGGGCAAGCGGCTCCGTCAGCTGTCCCGGGAGATCCGCGACCTTGCCGAGCGGGCCCGCAACAAGAAGCTCACGCCCGACGACGTGACCGGCGGCACCTTCACCATCACCAATCCCGGCCCTTACGGCACGCTGATTTCGGCCCCGATCATCAACCAGCCCCAGGTGGCGATCCTGTCCACCGACGGCATCAAGAAGAAGCCGGTCGTCGTCGAGACCCCGGCCGGCGACTCCATCGCCATCCATCCCGTCGGGATGGTCGCCATGAGCTGGGACCACCGGGCCATCGACGGCGGCTACGCCTCCAAGTTCCTCCACCACATCCAGACCATCATCGAGACCCGGGACTGGGAGGCGGAACTGGCGTGAGCGCCAGGCTGCGGGCCCGCTGGCTCGGCCGCGTGCCCTACCGGGAGGCCCTGGCCCTCCAGCGCGCCCTCCATGGGGGCGGGCTCGACGGCCGCGGCCCCGGTGCCGCCCTGCGAGACGCCACCGGCCCCGGCGGGGTCCCCCGGGATGCCCGGGGGTCGGGGGGTGTCCCCCGGGATGACTACCTGCTGCTCCTCGAGCACCCGCACGTCTACACGCTCGGCCGCAACGCCGACACCGCCCATCTGCTGGTGCCGCCGGCCGCCGTCGGCGCCGACCTCGAGCCGGCCGACCGGGGCGGCGACGTCACCTATCACGGCCCCGGCCAGCTCGTCGGCTACCCGATCGTGACGCTCCCCGAGTGGCGCGACGGCCTGCGCGACGTCGTGCAGTACGTCCGCCGTCTCGAATCGGTGCTCATCGCCGCCCTCGGCGATCTCGGCGTCGAAGCCGGAGTGGAGAAGGGCCTCACCGGCGTATGGGCACCGACCGCCTCCGGGACCGTGGACAAGGTCGCCGCCATCGGCGTGAAGGTCTCCCGGGGCCGGACGATGCACGGCTTCGCCGTCAACGTCGACCCGGACCTGGCGATGTTCGGCCACATCGTCCCCTGCGGGATCCGCGACCGGGGCGTCACCTCGATCGCCCGCATCCTGGGCCGCCCGGTCGATATGCGCACCGTCGTCGACGCCGTCGTGACCCGCTTCGCCGAGGAGTTCGCCCCTGCCGGCGAAGTCGACCGCCAGGACGTCGTCTGGCACGAGCGCCCGTCCGACCTCTCCGCCTTCACCCTCCAAGCCACCTCGAACCGGCGTTCTTTTACCGGCGCTGGGGCGGAAGTCGAACGCCAGAACGGTGGGGCGCTGTCGGGCGAGGGGGCCGCGTCGAACCGGCGTTCGTTTACCGGCGCTGGGACGGAAGTCGAACGCCAGAACGGTGGGGCGCTGTCGGGCGGGGGGGACGGGCCGAACCGGCGTTCCTTTACCGGCGGTGGGCCGGAAATGGAACGCCAGAACGGTGAAATCGGGCGGCGGACGGGTGGGGGCGGGGCTACGCCGGTCCGGCTGAGCCGGCGGCGGGCGGAGGCCGGGGTCACCGACGAGGTCGAGGGGCGGCGGCCGGAGTGGATGCGGGTCCGGGCCCGACTCGGGGACGACTACCGCGACCTCAAGAAGATGATGCGCAGCCTGGATCTCCACACCGTGTGCGAGGAGGCGGGCTGCCCCAACATCTACGAGTGCTGGGCCGATCGGACGGCCACGTTCATGATTCTCGGCGACCGGTGCACCCGGGCCTGCGGGTTCTGCCTGGTCGATACCCGCCGGCCGTTGCCCCTCGACCCGCAGGAGCCGGACCGGGTGGCGGAGGCCGTGGCCCGCATGGGACTGGCCCACGCCGTGATCACCAGCGTGGCCCGCGACGACACGCCCGATGGGGGCGCAGCCGGTTTCGCCGCCACCATCGCCGCCGTGCGGGCCCGAACGCCGCAGACGACCGTCGAGGTCCTGATCCCCGACTGCCGTGGCGACGCCGATGCCTTGCAGACCATCTTCGATGCGAGGCCCGACGTCCTCAACCACAATCTGGAGACCGTGGCCCGGCTCCAGCGGGCGGCGCGCCCGTCGGCCGGGTACGCCCGGTCCCTGTCGGTGCTGGGCCGGGCCAAGGCAGCCGGCCTCACGACCAAGTCGGGCCTCATCCTCGGGATGGGGGAGGAGCCGGCCGAGGTGCGGGGCGCCATCGCCGACCTCCGCTCGGTCGGCGTCGACATCCTCACCGTGGGCCAGTACCTGCGGCCGTCCGACCTGCACCTGCCGGTGGCCCGCTGGTGGCACCCGGACGAGTTCGCCGAGCTCGGCGCCTACGCCGAAGGCCTCGGCTTCGCCCACGTCGAGGCCGGCCCGCTCGTCCGCTCGAGCTACCACGCCAAGCGGGCCGTCGAGGCGGCGGATCCGGCCCCGTCCACCGAGGTCGCCGCCGGCTGACACCGGATTTGATCGCCCGCTATCTGGGTTTGATCGCCGGTTATCTGAAAGGCTGATCGGGCGCGACGTCATCCGATCGCGGGTCGGTCTCCGAACACACAGCGAGCTCGCAGATGTGGCGAGCTCTCCACAGAGGGGTCAGTGATGCGCAGGTTCCACCGTTCGCTGTTGGTCGGGCTGGTCGCTGTTCTCCCTCTGGGGGCCTGTGGCAAGGATGGCAAAGGAGACCAGGGGGCCAAGCCCCCGCCGTCGTCGGCGCAGGGATCCGTCCCGCTGTCGGGGGACGCTCCCGTCGACATCGTCAACTTCGAGTTCAAGCCGCAGACGGTCACCGTCAAGCCGGGCACCAAGGTCACCTTGACCAACGGCGACACGGCGATCCACGACATCAAGGACACCAGTCCGCTGGCCACACCGGTGAGCACGGAGATGGGCAAGGGCGCCACGTTCTCCATCACCTACGCCCAGCCGGGGTCCTACAGCTACATCTGCGGCATCCACACCTACATGAAGGGCTCCGTCGAAGTCGTTCCCTGAGCCCGGACCTGGTCCGATGCCGCCTCCCATTGAGTCAGGAGTTTCACCTCAGGAGGTTGGTGCGTGGAGATCAGTGAGAAGGAGCTGCGCGGGATGGTCGCCGACATCGACGACCAGCACCGTGCCGCCATGAGCACGTTCACCGAGGACAGCAAGGCCCTCATCTTCGAGACCGGTCCGTCCCGACGGAGGTTCCTCGCCGGCCTCGGCCTCGGCAGCGCGGCGCTGGTGGTCGGCTCCGCCATGATGCCGATGGGCAAGCTGGTGCCCAAAGCCTGGGCCGAAGGAACCCCCAGCGACGGCGACATCGCCACCTTCGCCGCCAGCGTCGAGTTCGCCGCCGTGGCCGCCTACATGGCCGCAGCCAAGAGCGGGCTCGTCAAGACGAAGGCCGTCCTCGACGCCGCCACCGCTTTCGCCGGCCAGCACCAGCAGC
>JAUZEX010000542.1 GCA_030838815.1 Actinomycetota bacterium | reverse complement strand
CCCGGGTCCTCGACGCCGCCTTGACGGAGGTGCGGCCCCGGGGCACCGAGGTGTCCGTCGTGGCCCACTTCGATGCGTCGGTCGCCCTGCCCGTCCGCCGGGCGTTCGCCGAGGAGCTCACCGTCCGCTTCGCCATCGGCGACGCCATCCGGCTGCGGGACCGGCTGCTGCCGCTCGTCGCCACCGGCGTCATCGATCCCACCGTGGTGGTGACCGAGCGGGTCGGCCTCTCCGATGTGCCGGCCGCCTACGAGCGGTTCGCCCGCCATGAGGCCACCAAGATCCTGATCGACATGTAAGTCTTCGGGGCGCCCCGGACCCGGGGTCACCGCACACCACCGCACCATCACCGCACCATCAGCGCATCACGGGGGGAGACCGATGGCGCTGCACGAGACACTGCTCATGACGCCGTCCGACATCGAGGGGTTGGCGGCATTGCCCAACGCCTCGCTGCGGGCAGGCACGGCCACGATGCTGCGGGCGCTGGCCTCGCTCCGGCAGGCCACGCTGCTCGGGCCGCAGGCCGTGCTGGGCACCGCCGCCCCGATCCTGGCCACGCTCGGGGGCTGCCCCCAGGCGGCGTTCATCGTGCCGTCGCGCAGCTCCTGGCGCGTCCTGGCCGGGGCCGAGGCGGGCGGCGAGCTGTCCCGGCTGGTGCACCAGCTGGCCAAGGAGAGCCGGGAGTGGACCGGCGTCCACCCCGTGAAGAGCCTCGGCCTCACCTTCGTCGCCCTGCGGCCGGGGGAGCTGGCCCTGGCGCTGCCGGTGGTGCTCGATCCCGCCTCCGTCGAGGTCTCCGGCCTGCAGCTGGCCGCCCAGGCGTGCGAGGTCGTCCTGTCCAACGCCGAGCGCATCCAATCCATCGAGGAGGTCGTGGCCGAGCTCTCGGCCCTGGAGAACGTCGCCACCGAGATCCTCTCCGTCCGGGAGGTCGACCAGGTCCTCCTGTCGATCACCCGCAAGGCCGTCACGCTGCTGGAAGCCGACATGTCGGGGGTCTTCCTCATCGAGGGCGAGAACCTGGTCATGCGCAGCCTGATGGGCCACAGGAGTGTGGAAACAGCCCGCCTGAGGATGAGGACGGGCCAGGGCGTGGCCGGCCGGGTCATCGAGACCGGCGCGCCGTGCAAGGTCGACAGCTACCTCGAGAGCGAGACGATCACCCACGACTTCGACCCGCTGGCCCGGGTGGAGAACACCCGCTCGGCGCTGGCCGCCCCGCTCAAGGTCCACGGCGAGGTCATCGGCGTGCTCGAGGTGTGGCGGCGGCGGACCTCGCTGTTCACCGACCGGCACGTCCATCGCCTGGCGGCGCTGGCCAACCTGGCCGCCATCGCCATCGAGAACGCCCGCCTCTACGACCACCAGCAGTCGAGCATGCGTCAGCTGGCCAAGGCGCAGGACTCGCTGGCCCGCCAGCTCCACGCCCAGAAAGAGGCGGGGACGATGCAGCGGGCCCTGATCCAGCTGGTACTGGAGGGCGAGGGCCTGCCGGCCATCGTGCGGACCATCGCGGCCCAGGTCGGCGGCCAGGTCGGCGTGTTCGGCAGCGACCTCGAACCGCTCGCCGTCTATCCCCGCGACGCCGCCATCGACCGCATGGTGGCCAAGATGCGCCGGGTGGCGCAGGGTCCGTCCCCCCGGACGAACAGCGTCACCACCGTGGCCGACGACGACCGGTGGATCACGATCCAGCCGATCGCCGCCGGGCGCGACGCCCTCGGCTGGTTCTGCCTCCTGTCGGAGCAGGCGCCGTCGGCCAACGTGGAGATCGCCATCGGCGAGGCCGTGCTGTCCTGTGCGCTGAGCCAGCTGGAGCAGCGGGCCGCCGACCAGGCCCGGTCGGAGGCCCAGGACGAGATCCTGTGGGACCTGCTCGAGGGCTCACTCGATCACCGCCGGGCGGCCATGGCCCGGGCCAAGCGGCTCCACATCGACCTGGCCCGGCCGCACCGCGTCGTCCACGCCCTCATCGAGGAGTTCGACGAAGCGGTGAAGGCCGAAGGGTGGGACACCGCCCGGGTCGAGCGCCTGCGCCGCGAGCTGCGGCGGATGACGCAGCGGGTCCTGTCCGAGCACGCCGCGGGCGAGCTGCTCAGCATCCGGGGCAACTCGCTCATGGCGGTGGTCCCCTGCGCCGAGCCGGCCGAGGTGCGGAAGCTGGTCCGGGCACTCCGGCCCGAGATCCAGCGGATGGTCCCGGGCGTCAACGTCGTGTGGGGCATCAGCGCCCCCCACGAGAACGCCCTGGACTACAAGACGGCCAACTCCGAGGCCCACATTTCCCTGCGGGCCGGACGGCGGATGGGCGGCGACCAGCTCGCCGTCTACGACCAGCTCGGCGTGGTCCGGCTCCTGCTGGCCTCCGACGAGGACGCCGACCTCTCGGAGTTCGTCACCGAGATCATCGGCCCGCTCATCGAGCACGACCGCACCCACGACGCCGTGCTGACCACGACGCTGCGGGCCTACTTCGACTCCGACTGCAGCCAGCAGGTGGCGGCCAAGCGGCTCTACGTGCACCACAAGACACTCCGCTACCGGCTCGACCGGATCGAGGCCCTGACGTCGCTCGACCTGCGCCGCCACGAGGACCGGCTGCGGGCCGACCTCGCCCTCAAGATCCACGAGGTCATGGAGATGCGCGACATCCGCCCCTGAGCCAAATCCGCGCCGTCTTTTTGTCGTTTGGTGACAGGGCGGGGGCAGCGAATGCGGTGCGACGATGGGCCCGGTTATCGAGGGGGGAGGAGAATTCCATGGGTGCCAGCCGTTCCGCCGTCGCTGCGGGTTTCCTCATTGCCGTCCTGGGGGCCGCCCCGGCCGGGGCGCTGAGCCGGACGACCGCTGGCGGCACCGATGAGCTGTGTCCGGCCACCAAGCCGCTGACCAACTCCGAGTACAAGCAGGAAGCCTCCCTGGTCCGCTCCTACCTCGGCTGCCGGGTCTCCGACGACCCCGGCCCCAACGACCCCGGCTCCCGCTGACCGGACCCCGGAGTCAGGCGTCCAGGTCGAGGCGGACGGGGTAGTCCCGCAGCCAGGTGTCGAGCTGGAGGACGAACTCGATGTCGGTGCGGTGGAGCTCGGCGTCGGGCTCGCCGGCGGCGGCCGCCTCGGCCCGGTCGCGATCGACCAGCGGGAGGGCGGGGCCGTCCTCGGTGAGGAGCTTGGCCAGCTGTTCCCGCAGGGCGGCGTCGTAGGTCGGGTCCTGCGTGGCGGGATAGGGGACCTTCTTGCGCTGGGCCACCGACTCGGGCAGGAAGTCACCGGCCGCGGCCCGCAGCAGGCTCTTCTCCCGCCCGTCGAACGTCTTCATCGCCCACGGGGTGTTGAAGACGTACTCGACGAGGCGGTGATCGCAGAACGGCACCCGGACCTCGAGCCCGGTGGCCATACTGGTGCGGTCCTTCCGGTCGAGGA
>JAUZEX010000628.1 GCA_030838815.1 Actinomycetota bacterium | reverse complement strand
AGGCGACGTCCGTGGAGTCCAGGTTTCCCGCAGCCTCCAGCGTGATGACCGCGCTCTCGGGCTCCTCGCGGTAGCGCTCCTTCAGCGGGCCCTGCAGCCGGCGCAGCTCCTCCGTTTCCATCTGTCCTCCTTCTAGCGAACGATGTCCTCAGTCTCGCAGCCAGGATGCGGTCGGGGCATCGAGATACTCAGGCCGCGGCGGAGATGAAATGCTGCGCCGAGAAGCGAGAAAGGAGCACGATGGGCAATCAGTCCGAATTCATCGGCGATGTCGACTTCATCGGAATGCCGACGCGCGATCTGCTGGCCGCCTCGGCCTTCTACGGCGAGACGCTGGGGCTGCCGCGCTCGGTCTACATGGAGGATCGCAACTACTCCGAGTTCGAGACCGGGAACGTGACGCTCAGCGTCTATGACGCCGAGAAGATGGGCCTCGAGCACCACGTCAACCCCAACGCGATCGCCCTGCACGTCGACGACGTCGAGGCCGCTCGCAAGCTGCTCGAAGATAGGGGCGTCAGCTTCAACGGCGACACCTTCGACACCGGCGTCTGCCAGATGGCGTTCTTCACCGACCCTGACGGCAACGCCCTGATGCTGCATCACCGCTACGCCCCGCGAACGACCGAGGGCTGATCCCCGCGTCTCTCCCGGGAGTCAGGCCTGGGGCCGGTAGTACTCGATCGCCCCGGTTCGCTCGAGATCGTCGAGGTTGATCGCCTCGACATCGAGGACGAGGTCGATCTCGTTGCTGACGACGAAGCCGCCACCGGGGAGCTCGTCCTGCCAGGAGACGCCGAAGTCGTGGCGGTTGATCCTGGTCGTCGCCTCGAAGCCGATGCGGCGCATCTCACCCTTGTTCTCCTCGCCCTCCCAGAAGGGGGTCTTCCATTCACCCAGATAGGCGATGTCGAGCGGGACCGGCCGCGTGGTGCCGCGGATCGTCAGGTCGGCCTCGGCCTTGAAGGCTGTGTCGCCCGTCCGCTCGGTGAAGCGGCCGCTGAAGGTGATTCGCGGGTGGTTCTCGACGTCAAAGAAGTCGGCGCTGCGCAGATGGGCGTCGCGGTCGGGCTCGCCGGTCCAGAGCGCCGTCGCGTCGATCTCGCCCTCGAAGGTGGCGTCGAGGCAGCGTTCCCAGTCGAGCTCCAGGCGCCCGTGGATGTCCTTGAACATGCCGCGGACCCAGGTGACCATCATGTGGCGGGCCTTGAACTCGGCCTCGGTATGACCCGGCTCGAAGATCCAGCTGGCCATTCAGACCGCCACCTGGTCGACGTAGCACCAGGACCAGTCTTCGCCGGGCTCGACCGAGCTGGCGATCGGGTGGCCGCTGGTCGCCGCATGCTTGCTGGCGTGCTGGTTCGGCGATGAGTCGCAGCAGCCGATCTGCCCACAGCTGCGACAGACGCGCAGGTGCAGCCACTGGCCGCCGATCTTCAGGCACTCCTCGCAACCCTCGACGGTGTCGGGGCGCTCGACACGGATCTGGTCGACGTGCGTGCAGGCAGCCATTTGGTGCTCGCGTCCCTCAGGACGCCGAGTCCTCGCCCTCGGCGGCACGGCGCAGCTCGGCGATGTCGATCTTTCGCATGCCGAGCATCGCCTTCATCGCTCGCTCGGCTGCCTTCGGGTCCGGGTTGGCGAAGACCTCGGCCATTCCCGTCGGCACGACCTGCCAGGAGAGGCCGAAGCGGTCCTTGAGCCAGCCGCACTGGCTCTCCTCGCCGCCCTCGGTGAGCTTGTCCCAGAAGTAGTCGACCTCATCCTGCGTCTCACAGGTGATCTGGAAGGAGACGGCCTCGTCGAACTTGAACTGGGGGCCGCCGTTGATGCCGACAAAGCGCTGCCCGTCGAGCTCGAACTCGACCGTCATCACCGTCCCGGCCGGCCGCGGCCCGGCGTCGGTGTAGTGGGCGACATTGACGATGCGGCCGCTCTTGAAGACGGAGACGTAGAAGTTCGCCGCCTCCTCGGCCTCGGTGTCGAACCACAGGTTCGGGGTGATCTTCTGCTGCATGACACTGCTCCTCTCGTACGGCGCGAAGAGGCTCTCCGGGGCCGGTCTGCCTGTAGACCGTAGTACGGGGGCTGACTCGCCGCCGCCTCGCGCCGGCGTGCACCCGGAAGGTCACTGAGTGACGATTTTTATTTCTTCCGACAGGTTTCGTTTTTGCGCGCTGATCGGAGTACGGTGTTTCTATGGCTTTGATGATTGCGAGTAGGCGTATACGGCTTCTTATTGCCACGCTCGCGCTCGTCGTCACCGTTGGTTTGGTTGTCACGCTGGCGAGCCAAGCGTCTCCTCGCGTGATCACCGCCTGCGCGAAGAAGGACGATCCGGACGAGGGGTTCCTGAAGCTTCGGGTAGGCAAGATGCATTGCTATTCGGGCTACCGCGTCGTCGCTCGCTGGAACCGCTCGACGGGTGCCGGCACGCCCGGTCCGCCCGGTCCCGCCGGTCCGCCCGGACCCCCCGGCCCAGTCGGCCTGCTCGGCCCGCCGGGCCCACCCGGATCAGGCTTGCCGGGATCGCCCGGAGCAGACGGTGCCACCGGTCCGCCTGGCGCGGACGGGGCCACCGGTCCGCCTGGCGCGGACGGCGCACCTGGATTGCCCGGAGCGGACGGCGCACCTGGATTGCCCGGTGATCCCGGTCCGCCTGGTGCAGACGGCGCCCCTGGATCGGTTGGCCCCGCCGGCCCGCCGGCCGCGCTGAACTTCGCCGAGTTCTACGCCCTGATGCCAAGCGACAATGCGCTGCCGGTTGTGGTGGGGTCTGACGTCGACTTCCCGAGAGACGGCCCGGCGAGCGGCAACATTGTCAGGACCGGGGTCGACACCTTCAAGCTCCCGACCACTGGCACCTATCGAGTGAGTTTCTCGGCCTCCGTGACCGAAGCCGGCCAGCTGGATCTCACGCTCAACGGGAACGAGCTTCCCTACACGGTCTACGGCCGAGCAACCGGAACCAGCCTGATCAGCGGCGACACGTTGGTCACGACGCCCGGGCCAGATGCCGTGATCTCGGTCCGCAACCCGACCGGAAACACGACCGCCCTGACGATCACACCGGCTGCCGGAGGAACGCAGCCCGCCGTCGCCTCGATCGTTATCCAGCTGCTGAAATGAGCGTGGCCGATTGGGGTCAGGCCGATGGGGGGCCAGGTCTTGCAATGCCACATCGCGGAGAGGGGATCCAAAGTGGTCGGAAGACCCGACCGCGTTGAGTCCTCGTCTCGGCCATGGTCGGCTTGAATGCGCGGTGCCTG
>JAUZEX010000510.1 GCA_030838815.1 Actinomycetota bacterium | reverse complement strand
TCGCGGTCCTGGCCGCAATCGCGATGGCGGCCGCCTTCGTCGGCGCCGGCCGGCTGCAACTGCACGGGACCCGACCGACGTTGGCCGCCGCGCCCCTGGCCCAGGCTCCGGTCGTACCGCCCTCCGGATCCGCGACGGTGCCGACCAGCCCGTCGGCGGGCAGTTCGCTGGCCACCGGTCAGGCGGACACCATCGCCGCCGCGGTCGACCCGAGCATCGTTGACGTCAACACCACCCTCGGCTACAGGGGTGGCGCCGGAGCAGGGACCGGGATGATCCTGACGACGGCGGGCGCCATCCTCACCAACAACCACGTCGTCGACGGAGCCACCAGCATCACGGTCACGCTCGTCGACACCGGCCGCACCTACCCGGCGACCGTGGTCGGGACGGATCCCACCCACGACGTCGCCGTCATCCAGATTCACGGCGTGTCGGGCCTCAAGCCGATCCCGATGGCCGACTCCTCGTCGGTCGGCGTCGGTGACGCCGTCGTCGCCATCGGCAACGCCCTGGGCGCCGGCGGCACACCCGCCGTCGCCACCGGCAACGTCACCGCCCTGGACCAGACCATCACCGTCACCGACGACACCGGCGCCAATGCCCAGACGCTCAGCGGGCTGATCCAGACTGATGCACCGCTCCAGCCCGGCGACTCGGGAGGCCCGCTGCTCAACGGCTCCGGTCAGGTGATCGGCATCGACACGGCCGCCTCCGCCGGCCGGCGATTCCGGACGGGGTCGACCGTCGGCCTGGCCATCCCGATCAACCAGGCCCGAGCCATCGCGGCCCAGATCCAGTCCGGCCAGGCCAGCGCCACCACCCACATCGGCCTGCCCGGCTTCCTCGGCGTGCAGATCGCCCCCACGGCCGGATCAGCCGTCCCGGGAGCGGTCGTCGCCGGGGTCCTCGCCGGGGCTCCGGCCGCCGCCGCCGGACTCGGGGCGGGCGACGTCATCACCGCCGTCAACGGGCAGCCCATCACATCGCCGCAGGCCTTGACCGCGGCGACGGCCAGCCACCACCCGGGCGACAAGGTCACGGTCGGGTGGACCGACTCCTCGGGCACCCAGCACCATGCAACGATCGTCCTCGCCTCCGGCCCGGCCAACTGACCATCGGGCGAGGCCGGTACCGGCGCTCGCAGGCCTCAGATGCTTCCGCTGCGGCGGAGGACGCGATAGGCGGCGAAGCCGGGGACCACGGGAAGCCAATAGGTGATGAGCCGATAGGTGAGGACGGCGGCGATCGCCGGCCCTGACGCCGCACCGGCGGCGGTGAGTCCGGCGGCGAGGGCACCTTCCAGGACCCCCAGGCCACCGGGTGTGACAGAGACCGAGCCCACGGCTGACCCTCCGAGGAAGATGGCGATGACGGCCGGGAGGCCCAACCCGAGCCCGAAGGCGCGGGTGCATCCGGCCAGGGCGAGGGCGTAGCAGAGCGTGACGCCCGCCGATCCTCCGAACAAGGCCGCGGCGGCGGCTGGGCGTCGGACGACCGCGGCAAGCGCCGAAGTCGCCGTACGGAGCGGCTGGGCGACCCGTTGGACCAGGAGTCGGGCCCATCGGACCATGCCGGCGGCGACCAGGATGGTGATGGCCGCAGCGAGGTAGGGGGCGTTGTCGCCCAGGTCGGGCCCGTGGAAGCGCAGGTGTGTCCCCCCGGCGCCGAGGAGCGGGACGATGGCCAGCAGGCCGACGACGTGGACAACGAACCCGGCGACAGTGTTCAGACCGACAGTGGCGATGGCGGACGGGCGGGGCGTTCCCGCTGCTTCGAGGTAGCGCACGTTGGTGCGCATACCGCCGACGCCGGCCGGGGTGATCCGGTTGGTGAAGGCGGCGGCCACCTGGACAGCCCACGTCCGCCCCAGCGCCAGCCGCTCCCTGGCCGCCCCGAGGAGCGCAAGCGCGGCCATGAGATACGAACCGGCCGCGGCGCTGGCGGCGGCCGCCAGCCAGCCCCACCGGACATGGTGCAGGGCATCCAACGTGGCCTGGGCCTGACCGACCTGGGGCAGGAGCAGGTTGACGGCCAGGAGCCCGCCGAAGAGCGGGAGGAGGTTGCGGGCCGCCACCCGGGCGGGGGTGTCGATCGGCGGAGCTTCCTGTCCCGATGTCGCCGCGACGGCGCAGCGGACCGCCTGCAGCAGGCCCGGCCGGCGGCCGAGGCCTCGCCGGGTCGCCTTGGACAGCGCCAGCGGTTGCAGGAACGACAATGCGGCCCCCACCCGGTCCGCACCGAGCACTTCGGCGGCGCTGGCCGTGATCTGTTCAGGGGTGGCCACTCCGCAGAGGGCGACACTCACCTCGGCGACATCGCGCAGCTGATCACGATCGGTGGCGTCGAACCGGGTCGTGGCCAGTTCCACCAGCCAGGCGTTCCCCGCCCGGTCGATCACCCAGTGCTCCGCCCGCGGGTTGCCGTGGGCTGCGCCGAGGGCGTGCAGCGCTCGGAGCTGGCCCCACACGCTGGACCGGACGGCGGCGCCGACCTCGCCGTTCACCAACTGGGACAGTGGTGTGCCGTCGATCCAGGCCCGGGCCAGCAGGCTTTCGCTCGGGCCGAGGCTCCGACTCGTGACGAAGGCCGGGACCCGCAACCCCTGGCGTTCGGCCGCCAGCAGCGCATAGGCCTCATGGTCGACCCGGTGGCTCGGCGACGCCATCACCACCTCCTCCTCGGGCTCCCGGAGCGCCAGCAGGTGCCAGGCACGGTTGAGCCAGCCGGTGTCGGCGTTGTCGCGACTCAGGACCTTGACGAACAGGCTCGCGCCCTGCCCGGTGGCCGCCCGGTACCGCGCCGAACCGTCCGAACCGGCCGACAACTCGGCGACGGCGCCCACACCGATGCCCGAAGCTGTGAGCGCGGACGCAACGAGGGCCGGGCCCGGAACCCCCCGGGGTGCTCCCACCCCGAGATGGATCAGCGAGCCCATCCCCCACCCGACCGCGGCACCGCCGACGACGTCGATGGGGAAATGTGCCCCCACGTACATGCGGGCGACCCCCACCAACGCTGCCGTCGACCACGCCAACCTCCGGTTGGGGCGGGCCAGATAGGGCCCCGCCACCGCGGCGAGAGCGGCGACGACCGCAACATGGGTGGACGGGAACGAGAATCCCGGCGAGACGGCACCGTGCAATGTCACCCTGCCGAGGATGACTTCCGGGGGCTCCTGGCCGATGAGCTCCTGCAGGGCCTTGGCCAGCACCCAGGCGAGGCCACCACCGAGAAGCAGGAGGCGGGCCAGACGAGGCCGGTGGCCGAGGAGGGCGATCAGGGCGAACGTCGGCACGCCGGCCAGGGCGCCCAGTTGCATGACACCGATGAGCGGCGCGGCGAACGCCGCCGGGAGCTCGTTGACGAGCCGGAAGGCATTGATCTGGACGACGCCCGGTTCGCCACCCCGCACCACCACGACCGCCGCCGCCAGACACCCCAGCGCCAGGGCCAGTCGGACGGCATCCGACAGGTGCCGCCGGTTACGGGGGTCCGGCACGGTCATTTCAGGGTGGGGGCGATGTGCAGTCAGCTCGGGGCCATCAGCATCACGGGCACGGATTGGCGCCCAGCGCCTGGGTGACGCGGGTGGACCCGACGGGCAAATGGCGCAACACGGTCCACCC
>JAUZEX010000493.1 GCA_030838815.1 Actinomycetota bacterium | reverse complement strand
CGGACACCGCGCCGAACGCGATCGCCTCCTCCTCGGGGAACGGCCGGTCGACCGGGGCCCGGACCGGCGACACCTCGGGGAGCGACTCGCTGGCGGCGATGATCCGGGCCATGGTCAGCACCGCCTCGATGGGATGGCGGCCGATGCTGGTCTCGGCCGACAGCATGAGGGCGTCGGCGCCGTCGAGCACGGCGTTGGCCACGTCGGACGTCTCGGCCCGGGTGGGGCGGTTGCGCTCCACCATCGACTCGAGCATCTCGGTGGCGACGATCACCGGCTTGGCCTGGCGCCGGCACAGGACGATGGCCCGCTTCTGCACCTGCGGCACCCGCTCCAGAGCCGTCTCCACGCCGAGGTCGCCCCGGGCCACCATGATCCCGTCGAAGGCCTCGATGACGGCCTCGAGCCGCTCCAGGGCCTCGGGCCGCTCGATCTTGGCGATGACCGGCACGCGGGTGCCGGCTTCGTCCATGACCGCCCGCACGGCGGCGGCGTCGTCCGGTGAGCGCACGAACGACAGGGCCACCAGGTCGACGCCGAGGTGGAGGGCGAACCGGAGGTCGTCGACGTCCTTGTCGGTGAGGGACGGGCTGCTCACCGCCACGCCGGGGAGGTTGATCCCGCTGTGGTCGCGGATCGTGCCGCCCCGGGTGACGACGCAATCCACGGCGCCGGGGGCGCAGCCGAGGACCTTGAGCTCGACGGTCCCGTCGGCCAGGAGGATGGTGTCGCCGGGGCGGACGTCGTCGGCGAGCGCGGCGTAGGTCGTCGAGAGCCGGTCGGGGGTGCCGGTCGCCCCGCCCACGCTGATCACCAGCCGGGCCCCGCCGGCCAGCAGGGCGCAGCCGCCGAGGAGGCCGCCGATGCGGAGCTTGGGCCCTTGCAGGTCGGCCAGGACGCCGACCGCCCGTCCGGCGGCGTCGGAGGCGGCCCGGACGTTGCCGTAGGCCGTCGCGTGGTCGTCACGGTCGCCGTGGGAGAAGTTGAGCCGGGCGATGTCCATGCCGGCGCCGACGAGGGCGGCGATGCGTTCCGGGGCGCTCGTGGCCGGACCGATGGTGCACACGATCTTGGCCCGCCGGGCCGCCGCCGGGGCTTGGGCCGCCGGGGGAGCGCCGGCGGCGGGTTCGTGGAGGAGGGTTTCGGTCATTGCTCCGACCCTAGGGGTGACTCCGTTTCCGATCGGTCTCCGGGTTGTGAAGGGCGCGGGAACTTCGGCCGAATTAGCGTGCGCCGGCGATGCGCACCGTTCTCGACCATCTCCTGCTCGGCGTCCCGGACCTCGAGGCGGGCATCGACTGGCTCCAGGCCGCCACCGGTGTCCGGGCGGCCGGTGCCGGCTCGTGGGAGGACGAGGCCGTCGGCCTGGCCTTCGCCTCGCTCGGCGGACGGGCCTATCTGGCCGTCGTCGGGCCCGACGGGTCGGCCGCGCCGGCGGGCTCGCTCGGGGCCCGGCTCGCCGCCCCGGCCGGGCCTCGCCTGGTCGGTTGGGTCTGCCCGGTCGAGCCGGGGGCGCTCGACGGGCTGGCCGCCGCGGCCGGGGCCGCCGGGCTGGCGGCCGTCGTCGGGGAGCTGGCCCGCCGGCGGCCCGACGGCCGCACGGTCGTGAGCCGCCGACTCGTGCTCGGCACGGGCGACGGGTCGGCCCACCTCCCGGTCCTCGTGGAACCGGGGCGGGGTGCCCACCCCTCCATCGACGCCCCCGGGGGCCTGCGGCTCCGCTCCTTCTCGGTCGCCGACCCCGATCCGGACGGGGTGCGCAAGCTCCTGGCCGGCCTCGGGCTCGAGGTGGAGGTCGAGGAGGGCGCCCCCGGTCTGGCCGCGGTGCTCGGCTCGCCCATCGGCGAGCTGACCCTGGGGAGTTGACGGATCCACCTGGAACGATCGTTACGTTTCCCACGGGAGGGTGCGTGGCCGGGAGCAGGCGGTCGGGCAGGCCGGTGACCCGCGGGCTACGAGGGCTTGCGGACGGTGATGGTGCCGCGCATGCCGGCCTGGAGGTGCCCGGGCTCGTGGCATTCCATGGTGTAGGTGCCGGTGACGAGCTTGATCACGTCGAGGTCGATGGACTGCCCTGCGCCGGTCTCCCGGATACCGAGAGCGCGGCCGTCGCGATAGATGCCGAGATCGTGATACGTCGTGCCGACGTTGAGGAAGTGGAAGCGGTAGCGGCCCGGCGCGAGGGTGAGTTCGGCGGGGTCGAAGCGCATCTCGGTGCCGGTGACGGTGACCGATTGGATCGTTCCGCCGCTCCCGCCGCCTCCGCAGGCGGTGAGACCGGCGCTGGTGATGATGGCCAGGGCGAGGCGAACGGCGGCAGGGCGGAAGCTGGGCATCGGCGCATCTTCTCAGCCGGAGGTGCGGATCAGGGGGCCGGGAGACGGAACGACACCCGGGCGCCACCGCCGGGCCGGTTGTCCGCCTCGATCGTGCCGCCGTGGGCCAGGACGAGGTCCCGGGCGATGGCCAGGCCCAGGCCGCTGCCGCCCGAGGCCTCCGACTTCGTGAACCGGTCGAAGAGCCCGGACAGCTCCTCGGGGGCGAAGCCGGAGCCGGTGTCGGCCACGGTGAAGCTGACCCAGCCCGGCTCCGGCCGGGCGGCGGCCACGCTGATGCGGCCGCCGGCGGGCGTGTGGCGCAACGCGTTGCCGAGCAGGTTGCCGAGGATCTGCTGGAGGCGGACGGGATCGGCGTCGAGGGTGCCGGCGGCGGCACCGGCCGCTCCGGGGGCGGCGACCGTCAGGACCACGCCCCGGGCGGTGGCGGAGGCGGCGTAGGCACCGATGGCGTCGGCTACGACCGTGGCGCCGTCGAGCGTCTCGGGGTGCAGCGTCAGGCGGCCGGCGCCGGCCAGGGCCAGGGTGTGGAGGTCCTCCACCACCCGGGTCAGGACGTGGGTCTCGTCGAGGAGCGAGGCGAGGTGGACGTCGTCGCGGGGATGGATCCCGTCGAGCTGGGCCTCGATCCCGCTCTGGAGGACGGCCAGCGGGGTGCGCAGCTCGTGGGTGACATCGGCCAGGAACTGGCGGCGGGCGGTGTCGGCGGCCTCCAGCCGGCCGCTCATGTCGTTGAAGGTGCGCATCAGGCTCTGCACCTCCCGGGGCCCCCGGGGTTGGAGACGGTGGTCGTAGTCGCCGGCGCCGACCCGGCCGGCCGCTTCCAGCAGATCGCCGACCGGCCCGGCGAGACGCCGGTAGGTCACGCCCGTGCCGGCCAGGGCGGCCAGCCCGATCACGACCACCACACCGGGGAACGGGCCCCCCCGTCCGCCCGACGGTCCCGCCGGGCCGGCGCCGCCGGACCGGCCGCTCTCGTGCCAGAAGAACGAGCCGAGGGCCCCCAGCCCGGAGACGAAGGCGACGAAGAGGAGCCCGGCGACGAGCAACCGGCGGCGGAAGCGCGCCGGTGCATGTCGCCACGGCGGTCCCGCCGGCGGCCAGGGCTCGCCCTCCGGCCACCATCCCGGCCGCCCGTGTCGCCGCCACCCAGTGGGACCGTCCGGCGGAGGGGCCTGCTCAGACACCGTCGTCGGTGAAGCGGTAGCCGATGCCGTGGGCGGTCAGCACATAGCGAGGATGGCGGGGGTCGGGTTCGAGCTTGCGCCGGAGGTTCTTCACATGGGCGTCGACGGCCCGCTCGTAGGACTCGACGGCCACGCCGTGGATGGCGGTGAGCAGCTGGGCCCGGGTGAAGACCCGGCCGGGCTGGCGGGCCAGGTGGGCCAGCAGGTCGAACTCCGTCGGGGTGAGGTCGACGGGCCGGCCGACCACGGTCACCCTCCGGCGGGCGGGGTCGACGACGACGTCGCCCCGGACGATGGGCTCGTCGTCGCCGGCGGCGTCGCGCTCGTCGACCCGGCGGAGCACGGCCCGGACCCGGGCCACCAGCTCCCGGGGGCTGAACGGTTTCACCAGGTAGTCGTCGGCGCCGAGCTCCAGCCCGATGATCCGGTCGAGCTCGTCGCCCCGGGCGGTCAGGATGATCACCGGCACCCGCGAGGAGCGCCGCAGCTGGCGGGCGACGTCGAGCCCGTCGAGCCCCGGGAGCCCGAGGTCGAGGACCACGAGATCGGGGGCCAGAGCCCGGGCCCGCTCCAGCGCGGCCGGCCCGTCCCCGGCGGTGCGGACCGCGAACCCGGCATGCTCCAGGTACTCCCGGACCACGTCGACGATCTTGGGCTCGTCATCGACCACCAGCACCGTCTTCACCGCTCACCATCCTCGCGGAG
>JAUZEX010000407.1 GCA_030838815.1 Actinomycetota bacterium | reverse complement strand
TCCCCGTCGCCGTCCAGATGTGGGCCGCCTCCGTCAACCGTCGAGGTGGGATCTGCGGGCGCCCGGTCCAGGTGATCGTCAGCGACGACGGGAGCGACCCGGCCCGATACGGCGCCGCGGTCCGGGACCTGGTCGAGAATCGCAAGGTCGTCGCCTTCGTCGGGAACGGCGCCGTCCTGTCGGTCCAGGGCGGGATCGAATACCACAAGACCTCGGGAGTCCCGGTCATCGGAAACGACTGCACGAGCGACATCTGGTTCGACTCACCCATCCTGGTCCCGACCTGCGCCGACCCGAAGGTGCAGGGACGGGGAACCATCCGCAACGGCGTGGACCTGGCTGGCACGACCAAATTCGGCTACCTCTACTGCCGGGAAGCGAAGGCGTGCCGCGATGCCCACAACGGCATCCAGGCCGGAGGAGCCAAGGACTCCGGTGTCCAGGTGCTCTACGAGAAAGACGTGTCGATCACCCAGGTCGACTTCACCGCCGAGTGTCAGGGTGCCCAGGCCGCCGGCGTCGAGCTGTTCTGGGTGGTCGCCGACCCGGCCACGGTCTCCCGGGCGGCCCGGTCGTGCGCCCGTCAGGGATTCCATCCGAAGTGGATCGCCGGCTCGGTGTCCTTCGGCCCCGAATCCATCAGCGAGAAGGGACTCGAGGACGTCATCGTCATGAACCCCGTCTTCCCCTTCGCCGGTGCGTCGAGCCCCGCCATCGACGAGTACGAGCGGGCCCGGCAGACCTATGCCCCGCAAGCGCATCCCGGCCCGGCCCTCTCGATCGGCTGGACCTCGGGAAAGCTCTTCGAACGGCTGGCGATCCAGGCGGCCCACGACCGCGGCACCATCACCCCGGCCACCCTCGTCGGGGCCTACCCGTCCATCGACGGAGAGACACTCGGCGGCCTCATGCCGGGCTTCCACATGACGCCGCAGGGGGCACGACACCAGCCGTGCTACTACGTCCTGCGCGGCGACGGCACGGGCCACGGCTTCGTCGCTCCCCGCGGCGCCTCCGCCGTCTGCAGCTGAGCCGCTCCCGGAGCTCCCGGCAGGGCCGGGACTCACTGTCACGTGGAACGGTCCCGGCAGGCCGTCCAGGCAGTGGTGCCGGCGGCCGCTCGCACCGACACTGGAGATCCACAGAGATCGAACGAACGAAGGGTGCTACCAGTGTCCAGAGGAAAGCTCTTCACCGCCGCCGCCGTGGCCGCCGCCGTCCTGGGGATCACCGCCCCGGCCGCCAGCGCTGCTCCGGCTCCCGCTCCGGCTCCCGCCCTGGCCCCGTGGCAAGCGGGCGTCAACGCCGGCCTCGGCGGCTGGCAGGTCGGCGCCAAGGCCGGAATGGCCGGCATGCAGGCGGGCGCGACCGCCGCCGTGGGCGGCTGGCAGGCCGGCGCCACCGCGGGTCTCGCCGGCATGCGGGCGGGCGCTACCGCGCTCGGAAACATCTGGCTGCCCGGCCCGGCCGGGCTCATCGGGCCCCAACACCACTGAGGGTCGGTCGTCGCCGATCGCGCGGGCATGGTGCTCTCGGTCAAGACCGAGTTGTGCCTTGTTGCGGTGCGGCCGAGGGATTTGACTCGTGTCATGAGGATTGAGCGTGGTGGGCCGGTGGAATCGAATGGTTCGGCTGATCTGCCGCGGGGCGGGGGGCTCTATATCATCGAGGACATGGGGCTCCCCATGCGGGAGGAAATCGTTGTTTCGTGGTTCCGATCGGTCCGTTCCGGTGTGCGGGCGGATCGGTTGGAAGTGCCGTATGACGCCGACGTCGACGAGGAGGGTCGTCTGGCGTGGGCGGCGGGCCCGGTGTTGGAAGGGATCGCCGACGAACTGGCCGGTACGACCAATGCGTTGGTGTTGACTGACGCCTCCAGTCACGTTCTGGTCCGGCAGGCTCCCGACCGGATACTGCGGTCGTGGCTGGATCGGATTCAGTTGGCGCCCGGTTTTCGTTACGGCGAGAACCAGGCGGGGACGAACGCGATCGGCACGGCGTTGGCTGTCCAGCGGCCGTTTGTGGTGGATGCCGGGGAGCATTTCGCTGAGGTGTTGAGCACGATGGCGTGTGCCGCGGTGCCGATCACCGATCCCCGGACGGGCGTCCTGCTGGGGGCGGTGGACCTGAGTTGCCGGGCGGAGCACGCCAGCCCGCTGATGCTGCCCTTTGCCCGTCGGGTGGCGTGGGAGATCGGCCAGCGGCTGTTGGAGGACACGTCGGCGGCGACCCGGCTGCTGCGGGAGCACTTCGTGCGCGCCCGGCGCCGGACGAAGGATCCGTTGGTGTCGGTCAGCGGCGAGACGTTGTTCGCCAACGCGGCCGCCACCCGGGAGTTGCAGCCCGGTGACCACCAGTTGTTGTGGGAGTGGGTCGCCCGCACCGTCGCCGGCCACCAGCCCGTGGCGGGCGAGGTGGTCCTCGGTGGCGGAGCCTGGACGGTGCGGGGCTTCGAACCCGTGCAGGACGGTGGCGCGTTCGTCGGCGCCTGCCTGCGGCTGGCGCCACCGTCGTCTGCGGTGATGGCCGGCGCCCCCTTCGGTCCCGGGGACCGGCCCCGTTTCGGGTGGGCGAGCCTGACGGCGACCGAGCTCAGCATCGCGGAGTTGGTGGCGGAGGGGATGACCAACCGGGAGGTGGCGGCGAAGCTCTATCTGTCGCCCCATACGGTGGGGTTCCATCTGCGCCAGGTGTTCCGCAAGCTGGAGATCTCGTCCCGGGTGGAGTTGACCCGTCTGGTTGTGGAACGGCGCGCCGATGGAGGGGCGTCCTGACCTGAGCCCCGGGGGGCTAGACGGCGTGTTGGAGGACCCGGGGTGCCCTGTCGTGCCGGGGTTCGGTGAGGTCGATGTCGGGGGGTATGGGGTGGAGGAGGCTGGTGCGTTGGTGGTTGGCGAGGAGGTGGAGGAAGTCGTGGGTTTGGGTGGTGGTGTGGTCGCGGGCGGTGATGGCGACGAGGGGGATGGTGGCTCGGGGGTCGTCGAGGGGTCGGTGGGTGAGGCCGGCGATGG
>JAUZEX010000340.1 GCA_030838815.1 Actinomycetota bacterium | reverse complement strand
CGTCCATAAATGGCGACTCTACGGGGGTCGGGACGGGCCGGCGCGCCGGGCCGGGGCGGGCCGCCTCCTAAGATTCCCAGCCGTGCCCGAACCTTCGAATGCGCTGGCGCGCGGCCGGCAGCTGGTCTACATGGTCCTGGCCGGCGTGGTCATCGTCCCGGGCGTCGTCGTCTCCCGGATGGGCCACGTCGGCGCCCCCGACGCCGCGCTCGCCCTGCTCTTCGGGCTGGCCATCATCGGCGCCGCCTTCATGCTGTCGTGGGCGGCCGAAGCCGCCCAGCTCGACATCTCGGCGGGTCTCGCCATCGCCGTGCTGGCCTTCATCGCCGTGCTCCCGGAGTACGCCGTCGATCTCGTCTTCGCCCTCAAGGGCGGCCACGACTTCGCCGCCCACGGCCCGACGTGCCAGTCGATCGCCGACAAGCTGGCCGGCCACGACTCGTCCTGCGCCCTGGCCCTGGCCAACATGACGGGCTCGAACCGGCTCCTCATCGGCCTCGGCTGGACGATGGTCGTGTTCGTCGCCTGGTGGCAGTACCGCAAGCGGGGCACCCCGGTCGACAGCATCAGCCTCGAGCGGTCCCACTCGGTCGAGCTCTCGTTCCTGTCGGTGGCCACCGCGTACTCCCTGACCCTGCCGCTCAAGCGGACCATCACGCTCTTCGACGCCGCCATCCTCGTCTCGTTGTTCGTCGCCTACGTCGTGCGGATCTCCAAGGCCCCGTCCGAGGAGCCCCATCTTGTGGGGCCGGCCGCCCTGATCGGCACGTTCACCACGTTCCGCCGCCGGGCCGCCGTCGTCGGCCTGTTCGTGGTGGCGGCGCTGGTGATCCTGGCCTGCGCCGAGCACTTCGCCGAAGCCCTGGTCAACACCGGCAAGACGTTCGGGATCAGCGAGTTCTTCCTCGTCCAGTGGTTGGCCCCGCTGGCTTCCGAGGCGCCGGAGCTCCTGGTGGCCGGTCTCTACGCCTGGCGGCTCAACACCAACGCCGGGCTGGGGACGCTGGTGTCGTCGAAGGTCAACCAGTGGACCCTGCTCGTCGGTACCTTGCCCGTCGCCTTCGCCATCAGCTCCGGGAGCCTCCACGGCCTGCCGATCATCGCCCGCCAGCGGGAGGAGGTGCTGCTCACCGCGGCCCAGTCGCTGTTCGCGGTGGCGACGCTGTGCAACCTGTCGATGTCGCTGCGGGAGGCGTGGTTCCTCTTCGGGCTGTTCTGGGCCCAGTTCCTGACCGGCGCCTTCGTCCCCGCTCACCTCCACGGCGTGGAGCTGGTGTCGTTCTCGGTGGCCTACCTGCTGCTGGCGGCCCGGCTCGTGTTCCGGGACCGCGCCGCCCTGCCCCGCCTCGTCCGGGACGGGTTCCGCTCCTCCTACGCAGAGTTGTCGGGCGGCGGGTAGGCTCCGGGGAGTGGACGACCGCATCGGCGAGGCCTGCGGGGTCTTCGGCGTCTATGCGCCGGGGCAGGATGTCGCCAAGCTCACCTACTTCGGACTGTTCGCCCTCCAGCACCGCGGGCAGGAGTCGGCCGGCATCGCCGTGAGCGATGGCGAGACGATCACCGTGGTGAAGGACATGGGCCTCGTGACCCAGGTGTTCGACGAGCGCCGGCTCGCCCCCCTGGAGGGGCACCTGGCCATCGGCCAGGTCCGTTACTCCACCACCGGGAAGAGCACGTGGCGCAACGCCCAGCCCGTCTACCGCTCGACCGGCGACGCCGGCTTCGCCCTCGGCCACAACGGCAACCTCACCAACACCGTCGAGTTGGCGGAGGAAATGGGCCTCGATCTCGACACCATCGGGTCCGACTCTGACGTGATGGGCGAGATGTTGTCCCGGGCCTACGCCGACGAGCCCCGCTCTGACGGCCGCGACCTCGAGGGCCCGCTGGAGCGTGTCCTGCCCCGGCTGCGGGGGGCGTTCTCGATGGTGCTGATGGACGACGCCCGCCTCATCGGCGTGCGCGACCCCAACGGCTTCCGGCCCCTGGTGCTGGGCCGGCTGGAGAGCGGCTGGGTGCTGGCCAGCGAGACGGCCGGGCTCGACATCGTCGGCGCGGTGCCCGTCCGGGAGATCGAGCCGGCCGAGATGATCGTGATCGACGCCACCGGCGTGCGCTCCAAGCGCTATGCCGAGCCCGACCCGAAGCTGTGCCTGTTCGAGTTCGTGTACTTCGCCCGGCCCGACTCCGAGCTCTACGGCCAGAACGTCCACGCCGCCCGGCAGCGGATGGGTGAGGAGCTGGCCCGCCAGGCGCCGGCCAAGGCCGACATGGTGATGCCGGTGCCGGAGTCCGGCGTGCCGGCCGCCCAGGGGTTCGCCCGGGCGTCGGGTGTCCCGTATGGGGACGGGCTGGTCAAGAACCGCTACGTCGGGCGGACGTTCATCGCCCCCACCCAGCAGCTGCGCGGGATGGGGGTGCGCCTCAAGCTGAACCCGCTGGTGGAGAACATCACCGGCAAGCGACTGGTGGTGGTGGACGACTCCATCGTGCGGGGGACGACGACCCGTCAGATCGTCCAGATGCTCCGGGAGGCGGGCGCCACCGAGGTCCACCTGCGGATCTCGTCGCCGCCCTACCGCTGGCCGTGCTTCTACGGGATGGACACCGGCCGCCGCTCCGAGCTGCTGGCCGCCGACATGTCGGTGGGCGAGATCCGGAACTACCTCGGGGCCGACTCGCTGGCCTACCTCGAGCTGCCCCGCCTGCTGGCCGCCACCGGGGCGTCGCCGACGGCGTTCTGTTCCGCCTGCCTGACAGGAAATTATCCGGTGCCGATCGTCGAGGAGCTGGCCGGCGAACCGAACTCGCAGGACGGCGCCCCCGACGCTCTTGGACCCGGTTCCGCCACCTCGCTCGTGTGAGCACGGCCCGGGGGTCGGGGGGTGTCCCCCGAGAGACGGGGTCGGGGGGTGTCCCCCGAGAGACCTACCGGTCGGCCGGCGTCGACCTCGAGGCCGCCGAGGAGGCCGTCGACCGGATCCGATCGCTCGTGGCCTCGACCGCCCGGCCCGAGGTCGTCGGCGGGATCGGCGGCTTCGGCGGCGTGTTCGCCTTCGATCCCGGCCGCTACGAGAAGCCACTGCTGGTGTCGACCACCGACGGGGTGGGCACGAAGTCCGAGGTCGCCCGGCTGACCGGTCGCTACGACACCATCGGCCTCGACTGCGTGGCCATGTCGGTCGACGACCTGGCCGTATGCGGAGCGGAGCCGCTGTTCTTCCTCGACTACATCTCGGTCGGGCGCAACGACCCGGCCCTGATCGAGGCCATCGTCTCCGGGGTCGCGGCCGGCTGCCGGCAGGCGGGGTGCGCCCTCGTCGGCGGCGAGATATCCGAGCACTCCGGGCTGATGGAGCCCGGGCACTTCGACCTCGTCGGCTTCGCCGTCGGTGTCGTCGAGGCCGACCGGCGGTTGCCGTCCGGGGTGCGGGCCGGCGACCGGGTGGTGGGAATCGCCAGCCCCGGCCTCCGCTCCAACGGGTACTCCCTGGCCCGGAAGATCCTGGTCGAACCGGGTGACCGCCGGCTCGACGACCCCGCCTGGCCGGGAGCCGACGTGACCCTGGCCGACGAACTGATCCGGCCCAGCGTGATCTACTCGCCGGCGCTGCGCCGGCTCTCGGACGAGGTCGAGGTCCACGCCTTCGCCCACGTGACGGGCGGCGGCATCCCCGGCAACCTGTCCCGGGTGCTTCCGGACGGCCTCGGGGCCGAGGTCCGGCGAGGGGCATGGCCCGAGCCCCGGATCTTTTCGGTCGTGGCCGACGCCGGTGGGGTGGCGGACGAGGAGATGGTCCGGGTCTTCAACCTCGGACTCGGGATGCTGGCCGTGGTGCCCGCCGGCGACGTGGCGGCCGCGCTGGCGTCGCTGGCCGGCGCCGGCCACGACGCCTGGGAGGTGGGCGCCATCCGCGACCGCGAGGGGGTGGCCGTCGTCGGCCGGTAGTGCCCCGGTCCGAGCCCGCCCGCCGCCGAACCGGCGTTCTTTTCCGACACCC
>JAUZEX010000330.1 GCA_030838815.1 Actinomycetota bacterium | reverse complement strand
ACGACCTCGAGATCGTCGTCGGCGAGGCCAAGATCTGCGGGCACGGTGCGGCCCAGATCGACGACGCGGTGGTCGTCGTCGGCAATCTCATCGAGCGGTTCGACCACACCGCCGCCGCCCGGGTGCTGGCCCTCCCCGACGAGGTCCGGGCCGAGGTCGTCCGGCTCATGGAGCGGTTCGTGGCCGCCACTCCCGCCGATTCGGCCGCCTTCCGCTCGGCCGCGGCCGACGCTTACGGCGAGGCTCTGGAACTCGAACCGAAGGGCGGGTGGCTCACGGATTACGAGCGGGAGCGGCTTCTCGAGATCGACGGCCGCTTCCTGTCCCACGCCTGGCTGCGGGGTCCGCAGCGGCCCGATCCCAAATGTTCGCAGGTGAAGGTGCGGGCGGGCGTGTTCGTGGTCTCCACCGAGCACGAGCGGAGCCGGGCCGTGGCCAGCGTGGTCGGGGGGCGGGTCGAACGGGCGTCGGTCTCGGATCCGGAACTGAACGGAACCGGCGCCGCCGTCGAGGCGCGGCTGGTCGGTGTGGCCATGGCTGACGTCGGGTCGGTGCTAGAGGGCTTCGGTGATCCGGGCCGCCGCCTGGCCACCGCCTTCGCCAAGGCCCGGCTGGTCCTGTGAGGAGGGGAAGAGGATGAGCGAGATCACCGAAGTCGCCGGGTTCGGGGTGGCCCTCGACCGGGCCTACGACCCGGCCGGTCACTTCTGGGTTTCGATGGTCGCCTCCGCCCGGGCCCGCATCGGGATGGACGCTCTCGGCGTGGAGACCAGCGGCACGATCGCCCAACTCGCCTTCCTGCCCACCGGCGAGCACCTGAAGCGGGGGGAGGCCTTCGGCAGCCTGGAGGCGGCCAAGTTTGTCGGTCCGCTGACGAGCCCGCTGTCGGGCAGGGTGACCGCCACCAACGACGCCGTCGTGGCGGACCCGTCCCTGGTCGAGCGCGATCCCTACGGCGGTGGCTGGCTCATCGAGCTCGACCTGGACGATCCCGGTGAGCTCGGCGAGTTCATCTCCGGTGCCGACGCCATCCGCGACTGGTTCGCGGCCGAGGTGGACGACTACCGGCTGAAGGGGGTGCTGGCCGAGTGACCACGAGTGAACTGAGCCTGGGCCGGACCGCGCCGACCGCCGGGTTCGCCCTACGGCGGGCCAACTTCGCCGACACCATCGAGTTCTACGCTCCCGGCCTGAAGCGCTGGGAGACGCCGGAGTGGAAGCCGACCAACCCCAAGCGCTTCCTGCCGGTATCGGTGACGGGCTCGGCCTGCGCCCTTTCCTGTGACCACTGCCAGTCGAAGGTCCTGGAGGGGATGATCTCGGTCAAGGCCGGGGAGGACCTCTTCGATCTCGCCGAACAGCTCAAGAGCCAGGGCAGTGAAGGGTTACTCGTCTCCGGCGGTTCGACCAGGGCCGGCGGCGTGCCGATGCTCGGTCACCTCAAGCATGTTCCCCGCATCAAGGACGAGCTGGGGATGAAAGTGATCGCCCACTCCGGCGTGGTCTCTCCGGCGCTGGCCGAGGGGCTGGCCGACGCCGGCGTCGACGGTGTGATGCTCGACATCATCGGGGCCGACGAGACGATCCACGAGGTGTACCACCTCGACCTCACCACCGCCGACTTCGAACGGTCCCTGGCCCTGCTGGCCGACCGAGGGCTCAGGATCATCCCCCACATCGTCTGCGGCCTCCACTACGGCACGTTCCTCGGCGAGCACCGCGCCCTGGAGATGATCCGCCGTTACCCGGTGTCGACGTTGATCATCGTGGTGCTGGTTCCCCTCGTGGGCACGCCGATGGGCCACCTTCCGCCGCCGCCGGTGGACGACGTCGTCGACTTCTTCGCCACGGCCCGGGCGGCCATGCCGACCACCAAGGTCAATCTCGGCTGCGCCCGCCCCCTCGGCCCGATGAAGCAGGAGCTCGACCAGGCGGCCATCGACCACGGCCTGAACGGCATCGCCTACCCGGCCGACGGCGCCATCGCCTACGCCCGCTCCCGGGGCCTGGAACCCAAGCTCTACGAGTACTGCTGCTCGCTCACGTGGACGGGCGACGAGGGCGAAGCGTGGTCCGAGATTTCATTGGCGGGGGACACCCCCGTACCCCCAGGGCTGGCCGAGGTGGCGCAATGACCGACACGTGGCGACTGCTGACCCACGTCGGCGTCGGGGCCGCCGCCGGCCTGGCCCTCGACGAGGCGATGCTGGCCGGTTACGCCCGGGACGCTCGGGAGGTTCACCAGCCTCCCCTGAAGCAATGGGCGCCGACGCTGCGGCTCTACACCTACCGCAGCCACTGCGCCCTCGTCGGCCGGTACCAGCACCTCCAAGCGGAGGTCGACCTCGACGCCTGCCGCCGTACCGGGACCGGCTGGTCCCGCCGCCCGACCGGCGGCGGCGCCATCGTCATGGGCGCCGGGCAGCTCGGCGTGGCCGTGGCCACCCGGGCCCCCGCCGACCAGAACCCCCGGGCTCTGCTGGCCCGCTACGCCGAGGGGATCGTGGCCGGCCTGGCCGAGCTCGGCATCGAGGCCACCTTCGCGGGCAAGAACGACCTGTCGGTCGCCGGCCGCAAGATCGCCGGTCTCGGCCTCTACCTCGAGCCCGGCGGCGGGCTCCTGTTCCACTCCAGCATCCTGGCCGACCTCGACATTCCATTCATGCTCGAAGTGCTCAAGATCCCGGCCGCCAAGCTGTGCCCCGGGGGTCCGGGGGTGTCCCCCGGAAATAACAAGGCGGTGGCGGCCGTCGCCGAGCGCATCACGACCGTGAGCCGGGAGACCGGGCGGATCCTCGACGGCGCCGACATCCGGGAGGTCATCGCCACCGGGTTCGCCAAGGCGCTGGGCATCGAACTCGCCCCGGGCACCGCCACGCCGGCCGAGGAGGCCCG
>JAUZEX010000300.1 GCA_030838815.1 Actinomycetota bacterium | reverse complement strand
CCGCGGTGAGGAACGCCGGAACGGCCCACCGAAGACACCGCGGTCGCGAGCAGTGGTCCGCCACCTGAGGGCGCCGGCGTTGCAAGATGCGAGGTCATGGGGTCTGACCCGAGGGCTCTCCTCCGGAGCCTCGTCGCCGTTGTCGTGCTGGCCGCCGCCGGATTCGGTCTCCCGGCCCGCGCCCTGAGCTCGGCGGCGGACCACGGCGTGCGGCTCACCGTCGTGAAGGTGCCCGGGCCGGCGGAGCTGCGGCTGCCGTTCCCCGCCACGCACCTGGGACTGCGGTGGCGGGGGAGCGAGAAAGCGCCGGTGGCGCTGCGATGGCGGACGGCCGACGGCTGGGGACCCTGGACGGGGCTGTCGATCTGGGACGACGCCGGCGATCCCGACGTGCAGTTCGTGGCCACGGGGTTGGTGCGCCCCCCCGCCGGCGCGACGGCCTTCGCCGTCCGTCCCGGCCCCGGCGCCGAGGGGATCGAAGCGGTCCTGATCGACGCCGGTCGTGACCCCGCCCCGGCCTCGTCGCAGGCCACCATCCGGGCCGCGGGCGCCGGCGCGGCCCCGGAGCCGCCGGTGATTTCGCGGCACGACTGGGGGGCGAACGAGGGGATGCGCAAGGGGCACCCCGAGTTCGCGGCCATCTCCAAGCTCGTCGTGCACCACACGGTGACCCAGAACGACGACCCCGACCCGGCCCAGACCGTGCGGGCGATCTACGCCTACCACACCCGCGGGAACGGCTGGAACGACATCGGCTACAACTTCCTCGTCGATCAGCAGGGCCGCGTCTACGAGGGGCGTTTCGCCCGGGCCTACCGCCCCGGTGAGGCGCCCACCGGCGAGGACGAGGGCGGCCGGGGCGTCATCGGAGCCCACGCCAAGGCGGTCAATCCGGGAACGGCCGGGGTGGCCCTCCTCGGCGACTACTCCGGCGGCTTCGTGCCGCCGGGCCCGGCGCTCGACTCGCTGGTCAAGCTCCTGGCCTGGAAGGCCGCCCGCCACAACATCGACCCCAAGGGCACCTCGCCGTTCACCGCCGTCGACGGCTCGCGCCGCACGTTCCCCAACATCGCCGGTCACCGCGACGTGGGGGACACCGGCTGCCCCGGCGGCCGGCTCTACGACCGCCTCCCCGAGATCCGCCAGCGGGTGGCCGACACCATCGGTGCACCCGCCCCGGCACCGCCGCCGCCCGCTCCGCTCCCCCCGCCGGCGCCGCCGATCCCGGTGCCGGAGTTCCCCGGGTTCTGGTCGGCGACGTCGGACGGGGTGATCCGGGCCTTCGGCGACGTCCGTGCGGCCGGTGACCTGGCGGGGAAGAGGCTCGGCGGCCCGATCGTCTCCCTGGCGGCCACGCCGGCCGGGCACGGCTACTGGATGGTCGGCGCCGATGGCGGCGTCTTCGCCTTCGGCGACGCTCCCTTCCTCGGCGCGCCGGTGGGACAGCTGCGCTCGCCGGCCGTCCATCTCGAGCCCACCCCGTCCGGGAAGGGCTACTGGGTCCTCTCCGCCGGCGGGGAGGTCGCCCCCTTCGGCGACGCCGCCTTCCTGGGTCAGACGTTCCCGCTGCCGCTGCTCGCGGTCGGCCTGGCGTCCACGCCCACCGCGCGGGGCTACTGGATCGCCACCGCCGACGCCAAGGTCCTGCCCTTCGGTGACGCCGCCCTCCACACCCTCACCGGCGGCCCCGGCACCGACGCCATCTCTTCGGCCGCCGCCGGGGCGACCCGCGGAGGAGCCGGATCCGGTGGCGCCGGAACGACCACGGCCTCGACCGCCCCCACCGTCGCCATCGCCGCCTCCCCTGACGGCAAGGGCTACTGGCTCCTGGCCCGGGACGGGGGCGTCTTCTCCTACGGGGTGCCCTTCCACGGCAGCGTTCCCGACCGCCAGCCCTACGCCAAGGCGGTCGAACTGCGGGCGACGGACTCGGGCGCCGGCTATTACGTCGCCGGCCGCGACGGCGCGGTCTTCGCCTTCGGCGACGCCGACCGCCGCCGGGAGCGCCCCGCCGGCCGGGACGAATCAGTGGTCGATGTCGCCTTCCGGCCGAGTCCGGTCGCGGGAAGGGCGGACGCCGGTCCGCCCTCAACTCCCGCTCCGATCCCGCCGACCACCCCTGCGCCGGCGGCTCGGCGATTCTCACGATTCGGTGAATACCGCCGGCGCTGAGCCGCGCCGGGGGCAGCGGCCCGCGATGATCTCAACGTGACCAACGGGACCGTGTCGCTTCCCGAGCGACCCGAGCCGCCTCCGCCGAAGCGGCCGGCGAGGCGGGGCTACCTGTGGGCCGCCGTCGGGCTCGTCGTGCTGTCCGTGGCCGCCATCTGGATCGCGGTGCAGGCCGACCCGTCGGAGACCATCTCCGCCGTCGACGTGAAGAGTCTCCCCGTCGGGCCTCCGGCCCCGGAGCTCCACGCCAAGGGCTGGCTCAACTCACCGCCGCTCACGGCGAAGGACCTCGCCGGCAAGGTCGTCGTCTACGACTTCTGGACCTATTCCTGCGTCAACTGCGTCCGCACCCTGCCCTACGTGCGGGCCTGGTACGACCGCTACCAGAAGGACGGGCTGGTGGTCGTCGGCGTCCACTCGCCGGAGTTCGACTTCGAGAAGGACCACGCCAACGTCGAGGCCGCCGTCGCCCGGCTGAAGGTCACCTGGCCCGTCGCCCTCGACGACGGCATGGCCATCTGGAACGACTTCAACAACCGCTACTGGCCGGCCAAGTGGATCACCGACCGGCAGGGCCGCATCCGCTACTTCCACCCCGGCGAGGGGAACTACGACGAGACCGAGCGCGTCGTCCGCACGCTCCTCGGCGTGAGCCCCTCGTCACCGTTGGCCGACGACCCCAAGCAGCCGAAGGAGGCCCCGGCCGCGGTCAGCCAGACGATCACCCAGGAGACCTACCTCGGCACGGAGCGGGGGAGCGTGGCCCGGCCGGGGCAGGCCGCCTACACCCCGGCTGCGCTCCAGCTCCATCAGCCGGCCCTGGCCGGCACCTGGGAGGCCGACGCCCAGCTGATCCGTTCCGTCTCCCCGGGGGCCTCGTTGTCGCTGCAGTATCTCGCCCGGGAGGCCAATCTGGTGATGGCGTCCGGCGTGTCCGGCGGCGGCCCCGTCGACGTGACCATCGAGCTCGACGGGAAGCCCGTCCCCCCGAGCCATCGCACGGCCGCCACGTTGGTCGACGCCGACGGCATGACCTACCTCCACGTCCAGGCCTCCGACTTGTACCGCCTGGTCCTCGGGCCGAGGGTCGAGCAGCACACGGTGCGCCTGATCCCCCGTGCGCCCGGACTCGAGGCCTTCGCCTACACCTTCGGGGCCTGATGCTGACCCAGGCGGTGGCGTTGTTCGGGGCGGGCGTCGCTCCTTCCTCGCCCCCTGCCTGGTGCCGCTGCTGCCGGCCTACCTCGGGATCATCGCCGGTGAAGCGGTCGAGGCCCGCGACCCCGCCCGGGCCGTGCCGGCCACGCTGCTGTTCGTTCTCGGCTTCGCCCTCGTCTTCGCCGGCCTCGGTGCCACCGCCGGTCTCCTCGGCTCGGCCCTGACCGACGTCCAGAACGGCGTGCAGCGGGTGGGTGGCGTGGTCGTGGCCGTTATGGGTCTCGCCCTCCTGGGCGTCATCCGCGGCCCCCTGGCCCGGGAGAAGCGGCTCATCGCCCGTCTGCCCCGGATCACGGGGCCGTTGCGCCCGCTGGTGGTGGGGGTGGCGTTCGGGGCGGCCTGGAGCCCCTGCGTCGGACCCCTGCTCGGGGCGGCGTTGACCGTCGCCGCCCGCTCCGGTCAGGCCGGGCGCGGCGCGGTCCTGCTCTTCGCCTACGCCCTGGGGATCGGCGTGCCGTTCCTGCTGGCCGCTCTGGGCCTGGCGTCGTCACCGAAGCTGGCCGAGCGCCTCCGCAGGATCGGTCCCCGGGTCGAGCGGCTGGCCGGCGGTCTGCTGGTCGTGCTCGGCGTCCTCCTGGCCACCGGCGCCTACGGGCACCTCACGTCCTACCTGGCCCGCTTCACGCCCCGCATCGCCGGGCTGTAGCCCGCCGCGAGCCCGTCCGGTTCCGCGAGGTCGCCGGCCCGCCTGGCGAGCTGGGCCACCAGCGCCCGGCTCAGCCGGGGCCATTGGCCGACCCCGGAGGAGAGCCCGATCGCGCCCTGGCGGCCGCGGTCGATGAGGACCGCGGCGCAGCACACCTCGGGCCGGTACTGCTCCTCCTCGGTGAACACCCCGGCCAGGGCCGACACGGCGATCTCGTGGTGGAGCTGATCCGTGTCGGTGATCGTGTTGCTGGTGAAGGGCCGCAGGCCCTGCTCACTCAGGAGGGCTCTGCGCTGCGTGACGGGGATCGTCGACAGGAGGGCCTTGCCCAGCGCGGTGGCGTGGGCGCCCTCGTCGAAGCCGACGACGAGGTCCTCCAGGTGGGGCGAGTGCGGGCCCTCCACGAGGTCGGTCAGCACGACGTGCCCGTCCACCAGCTGGGCGAAATAGGCGGTGTGCCCGGTGACCTCAGCCAGCTGGCGCAGGACCTCGTGGATCTGCGGCGGCCGCTGCATCGAGGCGACGAGATCGCGGAACCGGCTGGCGATCTCCATCCCGAGGCCGTACTGGCCATTCGATCTTCGGATCAGATAGCCCTCGTAGGCCAACGTTCGCACCAGGTGGTACGTCGTGGGCAGCGCGATGTCACACCGATGGGCGATCTGCTTGGCGTTCAGCCCCTCTGGGCTGTCTCCGACCTCTTCGAGGATCCGGAGCGCGCGAGACACGCTCTGGATCAGATCGGTCGGCCTCCCCGACAACATCTCGAACCGATCTCCTGCTGCGATGAGTGCTGTGAACTGTGAACTGGCTCGATGCCCCCCACCGATCTTACCTGGATCTTACCTGGCTCTCAGGTGCAGACCGGCTGTCTCGTTCAGTATATGAAATGTCCTTGATCAGGGGAAACGATCGAACAAGGATCGTTCTGCGGGGGTTTGTCCGTTTTGCGCCCACCGCCAGATGATCTGCCGCGAAGGGGAGGACTACGTGAGCGAGAAGTACAAGAGTTACTACCCGGATCCATCCGAAACTCCCGCCATCGACATCATGCCGGCGTCGAATGGCGAGTACGTACCCCCGGACCCGACTCCCGCTCAGCGGAAGATCATGGCGCTCCAGGACGAGAAGATCGAGGAAGTGCGGCGCAAGTTCGGGATGAGCCGGCGGCAGTTCGTCCGGACCGCGGCCGCCTATTCGGTTGGCGTCTGGGCGATCGACCAGGTGACCGGGGGCAAGTGGGGCGGCTATGCCTTCGCCCAGAACACCAAGACGACGAAGGCCTG
>JAUZEX010000608.1 GCA_030838815.1 Actinomycetota bacterium | reverse complement strand
CGGCGAAACCGCCGTACTCCTCGGGCACCGACAGGCCGAAGCCGCCGATCTCGGCCAGGCCGCCGATGACCGTCTCCGGGATGTCGCCGTTCTCCCGGTGGACCTTCTCGGCCACGGTCCGGACCTTGTCAGCGGCGAAGCGGTGGAACGTGTCGCGGACGAGCTCGAACTCCTCGGCGAGGTGGGCGGGGCCACCGCCGTGGCTGGCCACCTCTTCGGCCACGTCCTCGAGGAAGTCGGGATGGCGATGGGCGTTGACGAACTCGCCGGCGGGGGCGAGCTCGGCGGCCGACACCCCCCACTCGGCCTCCCGGCCCACGAGCCGGGCCACCAGGTCGGCGATGGCCTCGGCGGTGAAGAGGCAGGCCAGCCGGGCCTGGAGGCCGCCGTGCCCGCCGTACTCGCACATGACCGCCGCCCCCTCGATGCCGGCGGTGGCGTGGGCCAGGTCGTAGGCCAGCACCTGATGGCGGTCGAGCTTGGCCACCGAGATGCGGCCGTCGTCGCTCGACAGCTCGGCCAGGTGGGCGGCCGCCTTGCGGCAGACCTCCCGGGCGACGGCGGTGGCCTCGACTGCGGCATTCAGGTCCGGCGTGTTCACGGTTCTCCCATCTCCGGGCGGTGCGTTACTTCCCCCCGCATTGCTCGGTGGCGTCCTGGCGCAGGACGGTGGTACCGGCCGGCACGGTGTACGTCACGTAGAGCTCGGCCGGGTCCTTGCTCTCATTGTGGGCGATGTGGGGCATCCCGTCGGCAATGAAGAGGCCGTCACCCGCCTTCAGGGTGACGGGGGCACAGGCCGGCGCCCGCTCCAGGACGATCTCCCCCGCCTTGACGATCGAGTACTCCGGGCCGGGGTGTGTGTGCCAGCCGGAGCTGGCCCCGGGATCAAGCGTGAGGTTCTGGATGTGGAAGTCGCTCGGGTCGGAGCGCTGGATGTTGATCTTGTCGGTGATCTTGCCGACCGCGAGCTCGTTGCGGCTCGTGGTGCCCGACGGCGGCGTGGCGAGGGCGGCGGTGACCCCGGCCAGGCTGACCGCAGCCCAGGCCAACGTCAGGAGCCGGACCGGATGGTGAGCCCTGCTGTGCATGGTGCGACCTCCCCTTGGTGCGCAGAGGTCAGAGCCTACGGCTGGGAGCGCGGCCTTTCGAACTCCGGTGGCCCGTCCTCCTAGGCTCCAGCCGTTTCACGAGGACGGAGGTGGGACGCCATGACCGTGCACGAGCGCCCGTTCGGCCGGTACTTCGAGGACTTCGAGATCGGCGACGTCTACCGCCACTGGCCGGGCAAGACGATCACCGAGGCCGACGACCACCTCTTCTGCATGATCACCATGAACCACCACCCGCTCCACACCGACTCCTGGTACGCGGAGCAGGCCACCCAGTTCCACAAGAACGTGGTGGTGGGCAACCTGGTCTACTCCCTGGTGCTGGGGATGAGCGTTCCCGACGTGAGCGGGCTGGCCATCGCCAACCTCGAGGTCGAGACCCTCCAGCACAAGATGCCGACCTTCCATGGCGACACCATCTACGCCGAGACCCGGGTCCTGACCAAGGTGGAGTCGAAGAGCAAGGGTGACCGGGGCGTGGTGGCGGTCGAGACCCGGGGCTACAACCAGCGGGGCGAGGAGGTCTGCTACTTCCGCCGCAAGGTGCTGGTGCCCAAGCGGGAGGCGGCCAAGCCCCGCCAGTACCCGTACCCGACGTAGGCCCTCGCCGTCCCCCTGGCTGACCGGATCATGGCCGGTGACTGCCCGTTCTGCGCCATCATCGCGGCCGAGGCCGATGCCGACGCCCACGTCGTGTACTCCGACCCCGACGTGGTCGCCTTCCTCGACCACCGCCCGGTGTTCAAGGGCCACACGCTGGTGGTGCCCCGCCAGCACGTGGTGACCCTGGCCGAGCTGCCGGATTCGTTGCTGGTCCCGGTGTTCTCGGTCGTGCGCCGGGTGGCGGCGGCCATGGAGGCCGGCTTCGGCGCCGACGGCACCTTCGTGGCCAACAACAACCGGATCTCCCAGAGCGTCGCCCACCTCCACGTCCACGTGGTGCCCCGGCACAAGAAGGACGGCCTGCGGGGCTTCTTCTGGCCGCGCGTGAAGTACTCGTCGCCGGAGGAGGCCGCCGACGTCGCGGCCCGGGTCCGGGACGCGATCGCCGCCGAAGCCAGGCGTTTTCCGGGCCCGTGACCACCGTAGGGGTGGTGTCAGGACCGCGAAACGGTGTTGAGGACGGCCATCGCGGCGTTGCGGCCGTTGGCGGCGATGACGCTGCCGCCGGGGTGGGTCCCGGCGCCGCAGAGGTAGAGGCCGGGGACGGGCGTGACGGGCCCGAAGCGCCGGTCCCACATCTGGTCGGGCAGGCACTCGCCCTGGAAGATGTGGCCGCCGGTGAGGCCGATGCGGGCCTCGACGTCGGGCGGGCCGAGCACCTGGCGCTCGACGACGCAGTCGGCCACGTCGGGGGCGAATCGGGCGATCTCCGCCAGCACCAGATCGGCGATCTCCTCCCGGCGCTGGTCCCAGTTGCCCCCCGCCAGCGTGTAGGGGACGTACTGGGCGAAGACGCTCATGGTGTGGGCGCCGGGCGGGGCGACCCGGTCGTCGTAGGCCGTCTGGAAGTAGAGCTCGCACCACGCCGGCCGCGGCTCGCCCTTCCGGGCCGCCTCGCACGCCGCCTGCGTGGCGTCGGTCCCGGTTGAAATCGTGACCATGGCCCGGTACGGCGGTGGTCCGTCGTAGCCGGGTTGGGCGGCGGCCGTGAACGTCGG
>JAUZEX010000292.1 GCA_030838815.1 Actinomycetota bacterium | reverse complement strand
GGCAGGCGGAACACCGTCCCGGCCAGGACGACGGCGAGGTGCTCCCGCTCGTCGGGCAGGGTCTGACCCTCGGGCGGGGGCAGGAAGATGTGACCGATTTCGAACAGGCCGACGTCGGGCAGGCCGTGACCGGCGTTGAAGGCGGCCGCCTTGAGGAGGCCGGGAAGGACCGCCGTCCGCAGGAGCGACTCCTCGGCCCGCAGCGGGTTCTCCAGCTCGATGCCCTCGGGCGGCAGGCCGGCGGCGGCGAGATCGGCGGGCGACACGAGCGAGAACGTGTAGGCCTCCGACAGCCCCGTGCCGAGCAGGGCGTCGCGTACCGTCCGCCGCCCGCGCTGGACGGCGGTGAGGCCTCCGGACGGCTCCTTGGTGCGGGGCAGGGTGCGGGCGATGTTGTTGTAGCCGTGGTGGCGGGCAACCTCCTCGATGAGGTCGATCTCCCGCTCGCAGTCAGGCCGGTAGGTGGGGACGACGTAGTCGACGACGCCGCCGTGACCGTCGGCGCTGACGCCATCGGGGACTGCGAAACCGATCGGCTCCAGGTGACCCCGGATCGTGGCGGTGTCGAGCTCGGTACCGAGGACTTCGTTGACCCGGGCGGTGCGCAGCGAGACCCTGATCGGCTCGATCGGAGCCGGGTACTCGTCGAGGGCGCCGACGGCGGGCTGACCGGAGGCGACCTGGGCGAAGAGCTCCCAGGCCCGGTCGGCGGCGATGAGCGTCCCGTTGGGGTCGACGCCCCGCTCGAAGCGGGCCGACGACTCCGTCCGCAGGCCGAGGCGCTTGGAGGTGCGCAGGATCCCGTCGCCGGTGAAGTAGGCCGACTCCAGCAGGAGCTCGGTGGTGGTGTCGGAGACCTCGGAGTCGCCTGCGCCCATGACGCCGGCGATGGCCTGAGGGACCCGGTTGGCGTCGCAGATCAAGAGGTCGGCGGCGCTCAGGGTGCGCTCGACGCCGTCGAGCGTCGTGATCTTCTCACCCTCCCCGGCGAGACGGACGACGATGCCCCGCCCGCCGAGGCGGGCCAGGTCGAAGGCGTGGAGGGGCTGGCCCCGTTCGAGCATCACGTAGTTGGTGACGTCGACGACGTTGGAGATCGGCCGCATGCCGGCCTTGGTCAGGCGCTGCGCCATCCAGCCCGGGGACGGCCCCACGGCCACCCGGCCCGTCCGGGCCACATAGCGGGGGCAGCGGTCGGGGGCGTCCACGATCAGCGTGGCGGGATCGAGGTCGATGACGCCTGCCGCGGCCGGCCGCGGCAGGGAAAACGGTACGTGCAGGGCGGCGGCCAGGTCGCGGGCCACGCCGGCGATCGACATGGCGTCGGGGCGGTTGGGCGTGATCTCGAGATCGAAGACGATGTCGTCGAGGCCGAGGACGGTGCGGAGGTCTTCGCCGAGCGGTGTGTCGGGCGACAGGATCATGATCCCGCTGTGGTCGTCGGACAGGCCGAGCTCGTCGGAGGCGCACAGCATCCCGTCCGAGAACTGGCCCCGGATCTTGCGCCGCTCCAGCTTGAACCCGCCCGGGAGCTCCGCACCGGGCGGCGCCCAGGGGACGATGTCGCCGACGACGTAGTTGTGGGCCCCGCACACCACGCGCACTGCGTTGCCGTCGCCGGGGTCGACGTCGACCAGCGCCAGGCGGTCGGCGTTGGGATGCTTCTCGACCGCCAGCACCTTGACCGTGCGCACGCCGGCGATATCGCGCCCCGGCGCGGCGATGCCCTCGACGATGAGGCCGATCTCGTTGAGCCGGTCGGCCAGTTCGAGCGGCGACCCGGTAATGGGGGCGAAGTCGCGGAGCCAGGAGAGAGGGGCCTTCACAGCTGCTCCTAGAACTGCTTGAGGAACCGGACGTCGTTCTCGAAGAACGACTTGATGTGCTCGACGCCGTACCGGACCATGGCCATGCGCTCCAGCCCGAACCCGAATGCGAAGCCGCTGTAGGTCTCGGAGTCGTAGCCGACGGCCCGGAACACGTTGGGGTCGACCATTCCGCAGCCGCCGAGCTCGAGCCACCCGGTCTTGGAGCACACCTGGCAGCCGGCACCGTCGCAGGCGAAGCACGTCACCTCGAACTCGGCGCTCGGTTCGGTGAACGGGAAGTAGCTCGGCCGCAGCCGCGACGTGTGGCCCGGGCCGAAGTAGGCCCGGGTGAAGGCGTCGATGGTGCCGGCCAGGTCGCCGAAGGTGATGCCGCGGTCGACGACGAGGCCCTCGATCTGGTGGAAGACGGGCGAGTGGCGGGCGTCGAGGGTGTCGCGCCGGTAGCAGCGGCCGGGCATGACCGTGTAGACGGGGGGTTGGCGCGACTCCATGACCCGGATCTGGACCGGGGAGGTGTGGGTGCGGAGCACGACCTCCTCCGGCCGGCCCAGCTTGACGTAGAGGGTGTCCCACATCGACCGGGCCGGGTGGGCGGGCGGCATGTTGAGGGCCTCGAAGTTGTAGAAGTCGGTCTCCACCTCGGGCCCCTCGGCCACCTCGTAGCCGAGGCCGAGGAAGACCTCCTCCAGCTCCTGCTGCACCTGCGTGATCAGGTGGAGGTGGCCCCGGCCGGGACCCCGCCCGGGGAGGGTGAGGTCGAGCCGGTCGACGACCTGGCCGGCGCCGTCGCCGAGCACACCCCGCCGGGCGTCGACCAGCTCGGTGACCGCCGCCTTGTACGAGGACACGGCCTGCCCGGCCTTGGGCCGCTCGTCGGGGGCGAGGTCCTTGATCCCCTGATTGACCGTGGCCACGGCCGACCGCTTCCCGACGAAGGCACGCTCCGCCTCGTCGAGGTCCGTTGCCGTCTCCACCGCGCCGATCTCGTGCCGCGCCCGGGCCAGCTCCGCGTCGAGAAGAGCCGTCAGCTCCGCCAGGCTCACGCCTCGCTGCCCCCGTCGCCAAAGGCCTTCTCGAAGGCGTCGGCCGGGAGCGTGAACGAGAACGTCGACCCTTCGCCCAACTTGCTCTCGGCCGCGATCCGGCCACCGTGGGCCTCGACCAGGCCCCGGGCGATGTACAGGCCCAGCCCCGATCCGCTCGGCCGTCCGCCTTCGGAGCCCCGGAAGAACTTGTTGAACAGGCGGGGCAGCTCGGCGGGCGGGATCCCCTTGCCGACGTCGTGGACGCTGATCCTGAGCTGCTTGCGCCCCTCGTCGTAGACACCCTCGACGCGGACGTCGGGGCTGTCGGCGTACTTGGCCGCGTTCTCCAGCAGGTTGGTCAACACCTGTTCGACCTTGTCGGGGTCGGCGTAGACGCGGGGCAGGTCGCCGGGGAAGGTGACCGAGACCGACAGCTCCGGGTGGCCGATGCGGACCTTCTCCACCACGACCTCGCCCAGAGCGGCGATGTCGACCATCTGGCAGCGGAGCCGGAGCCGGCCGGTCTCGAGCCGGGAGATGTCGAGCAGTTCGGTAATCAGCCGGGTGACGCGGTCGGCGTCGTGCTGGACCTGCTCGAGCATCGACCGCTTCTGGTCGTCGTCGAGCCGGTCCCATCGGTTGAGGAGGAGCGACGTGTAGCCCTTCACCGACGTGAGGGGGGAGCGCAGCTCGTGGGAGACGGTGGAGACGACCTCCACGCCGCTGGCGGCCAGCGTGTTGCGCCGCTCGATCGGACGGAGGGACAGGACGACGCCCTCGAGGCGGCCGTCGCCATCGCGGCGGTAGCGGCCGGTCACCGCCACCCGGACCGACCGTCCGTCGCCCGCCGTGACATCGATCTCCTGCTCCGGGATGCGCCGCACCCGAATGAGGAGGGAGGCTCGGGGCCAGCCGTCGGCCCACACCAGCTTGCCGTCGCGGGTCCGGGGCTCGAGCATCTCGTCGGCCGACGCCCCGAGCAGATCCTTCGCCGGACGGGCCAGCATGCCGGCCGCCGCCTCGTTGACGGCGGTGATCGTGCGCTCGGCGTCGAGGACCACGATGGCGTCGGGCAGCAGATCGAGGATCTCCGCCGCGGTGGGGGTCGACGTCACCCGGCCACCACCCCGGTCTCCCGGGAGACACCCCCGCACTCCGGGGCCCGCTGGCGGCGGGCCTCGTAGAGCAGGATGGAGGCCGCCATCCCCAGGTTCAGGGACTCCGAGCGGCCCGGCATCGGGATCGTCACGGCCGTGTCGACCCCGGACAGCACGTCGGCCGGCAATCCCCACGCCTCGTTGCCGAACACCAGCGCCACCGGGAGGGCGAGATCGACGCGATCGGGCCGCTCGCCGCCGTGGGCCACGGCGGCGATGCGCTGAAGGCCCAGATCTCCGAGCACGCCGAGCACCTCCTGCGGGTCACAGCCTTCGACGACCGGCACGTGGAAGAGTGCTCCGGCCGAAGCTCGGACCGTCTTCGGATTGGTGACGTCGACTGAGCCGCGGCAGAAGATTACCCCGTGGGCTCCGGCGGCCTCGGCGCTTCGGATCAGAGTGCCCGCATTGCCCGGATCGCGCACGTCGACGCCCACGACCAGCAGCTTCGGCTCCGCTCCCTCGCCCGCCGCTACGTCGGCCAGCGCCGGAGGCCGCCGACGGGCCACGGCCAACACCGGCTGAGGGGTCACGGTGTCCGCCACCCGCTCCAGAACCCCGGGCGCCAGGCGGTGGACGATGATCCCCCGCCGGCCGGCCCGGTCGAGCAGCGCCGGGCACTCGGACTCGGCCTCGGGCGCGGCGAACAGCGCCTCGATGTCGGCCTCCCCGTCGAGGGCCGCCTCCAGGACGTTGGTGCCTTCGACCACGAACGCGCCCTCCGACCGGCGGGCGGAGCGCTGGGCCAAGAGGCGGCGGATCCGCCGCACCCGGGCGTCGCGCACCCCGAGGCCGCCGGCGCCGCCCCCCCGGGCGGTATCGCTAGGCAGCGGCGAGGGCCTCGCGGGCTGCGGCCACGAGGGTGCCGAACGTCTCGGGGTCGGTGACGGCGAGATCGGCCAGGACCTTGCGATCGACCTCGATCTGGGCCGCCTTCAGCCCCGCCATGAACCGCGAGTACGACATCTCGTTCTGGCGGCAGGCGGCGTTGATCCGCACGATCCACAGCCGGCGGAACTCGCCCTTCCGGACCCGGCGGTCGCGGTAGGCGTAGACGCCGGAGTGCATGACCTGCTCGTTGGCGGACTTGAAGCTGCGGCTCCGGTTGCCGCTGTAGCCCTTGGCCGCCTCGAGGATGGCGCGGCGGTGCTTCTTGCCGTGGACGGAGCGCTTGACCCGGGCCATGACGACCGATCTCCTTCGTAATCTCTTTTGGAGTTCTGGTGCTTACCGGCGGCCGAGGAGCCGCTCGACGTGCTTCTTGTCGCCCCCCAGGCACTCGGAGCCCCGGCCGAGGCGGCGGGTCCGCTTGCTCGGCTTCTTCTCCAGCAGGTGGGCGCGGAACGCCTTGCGGCGGCGGATCTTGCCGGTTCCGGTGACCTTGAAGCGCTTGGCCGCGCCCCGGTGGGTCTTCATCTTGGGCATCAGATTCTCCCGCTGGGGTGCGGCGTGGTCGGGGGGTGAAACGAAAGGTAGAGACTACGACGTCGGAGAGCCTGCGCTCTGACCGACCGCCGGAGCCTCAACCTCGACTGCGGGCGGCTGGCTTTCTTCGGGCGCCGGAGCGGCGGCGGGCGGCGCACCCGAGGACGGCGGAGCGGACGGGCGGGGCTTCGAGGACCCGGCGACCTTGACCTCCTGCTTCTTCACCGGCGCCAGAACCATCAACATGTTGCGGCCGTCGACCCGGGGCGCGGCCTCGACGTTTCCGACGTCTTTGACCTGCTCCGCGATCCGGTCGAGGATCTTCTTGCCCAGCTCCGGATGGGCCATTTCCCGCCCCCGGAACATGATCGTGATCTTGACCTTCGAGCCCTCGTTGAGGAAGCGCTCCACGTGCTTCGTCTTCGTCGTGTAGTCGTGCTCGTCGATCTTGGGCCGGAACTTCATCTCCTTGATCACAACGTTGGTGGTCTTGCGCCGCGATTCCTTCCGCCGCACGTCCTGCTCGTACTTGAACTTGCCGAAGTCCATGATCTTGCAGACGGGGGGGTTGGCGTTCGGCGCGACCTCCACCAGATCGAGGTCGTGCTCACGAGCGATGTGGAGCGCTTCTGGGAGCGGCTTGACTCCGATCTGCTCCCCGTTGGCTCCGACCAGGCGTACTTCTCGGGCCCGGATTCGATCGTTGATCCTGGCATCGGTTGTGGAAATCGGCGCATCACCCTTTCGGTCGGCGGGTCTGGCCCGGACGCGGAAACGGCGGAAGCCCGGAGGCAGCCGCCGTTCGTGATCGCCCGGTTACAGGCTCTCCTGTCAACCCGGCGCACCTGATGTCGGAGGCCGGGTGGGGAGTCGCGAACAGCTGCTCGACTCCCATCTTCCCTGTAAGTTGTCAGGCCTGAGGATAACAGGATGAGCACGATCTGGACACCAGGCGGAGAGTACGTACCCCGGGAGGAACCGCCCGAACGGCCCGCGCCGCCGCCGCCTCAGGGTCGCGAGCCGACCCCTGAAGAGCTCCAGGCCGCCCTGGCCGAGGCCCGGGCCGTCCTGGCCACACCTGTCCTCGAGCACATCGGCGGGCATGCCATGGCCTTCTTCGAGCTGGCCGCCCTCCACCTGGAGCGGGAGGCGGCCACCGGCGGGGAGGAAGTGCCCGACCTCGCCGAGGCGGCGCTGGCCATCGACGCCATGGGGGCTCTCGTCGAGGGGCTCGGCGACAAGCTCGGCCCCTACCGGGCGCAGCTCGAGAATGCTCTCAACCAGCTCCGGATGGCCTTCGTCGAGCTCAGCTAGCGACGAGGGCGGATCTCGACCGCCTCCCAGCGCCCGAGCGGCCCGGGGGCGACCCGGAACTCGACGGCCGCTCCGACCGGGATCTCCCGGGTGCCGTCGGCGATCTTCGTGCAGTGGAACGGGTAGGCCCGGTTGTCCTCGCCCTCGATCTCGCCGAGGCCCCGGCGCGAGTCGAACGCCGCCACTGTCCCTTCCCGGATCAGTGTCCCTTCCGAGATCATCAGTGGACGATCTTGGAGATCGGCAGCTCGATGATGTCGGTCGCCCCCTGGTCCTTGAGGGCGGGGATGAGGGTGTTGATGTCGGACTTCGGCACCACGGTCTCAACGGCGTAGCTCTCGTCGCCGAACAACTTCGACACCGTCGGCGACTTCATGGCCGGGAGAATGCCGATGACGGCGTCGAGCTTTTCGGCCGGGACGTTGAGCTTGACCAGCACCCGCCCCCGGGCCTCCAGCGTGCCCAACAGCAGCGTCGAGAGCTGCTCCATGGCGTGGCGCTTCTCGGGGTCGGCGTAGGCGTCCTTGTTGGCCACCAACTCGGTGTAGGAGACGAGGATCGTGTCGATGATCTTCATCCCTGCCGCCCGCAGCGAACTGCCGGTCTCGGTCAGCTCCACGATGGCGTCGACGATGTCGGGGACCTTGGCCTCGGTGGCGCCGTAGGAGAGCTGGATGTCCACGTCGAGGTTCTTTGACTCGAAGAACCGCCGGGTCAGCTCGGGGAACTCGGTCGAGACCCGGGTGCCGGGCTTCAGGTCGGTGACCGACTCCACCGCCGATGCGCCGGGCACGGCCACCACGATGTGGACCGGCCGGGCGGTGGCCTTGGAGTAGTGGAGCTGCGTCAGTGAGACGACGTCGGAGCCGGTCTCCTCGATCCAGTCCCGCCCGGTGATGCCGAGGTCGAAGTACCCCCCGGCCACGTACCGGGGGATCTCCTGGGGCCGGAGGATCCGCACCTCGCTGATGCGGGGATCGGCGATCGACGCCCGGTAGTCGCGCTCCGAGGACCGGTTGA
>JAUZEX010000224.1 GCA_030838815.1 Actinomycetota bacterium | reverse complement strand
CCCCTTGAGGGCTGTCTCCCGGGCCGGCAGACCGTCGGGGGTAGCCGTTTGCCAATAGTGCTCTGCCGGAGGGCACGGGCCGCCTTCGCTGCTCGGGGTGTCGCCGGCCAGCGGCATGGGACCGTCTGGACGTGAGTTTGGCCAGCAGCATGGGACCACCCTTTGGCTAGTCGTGGGACCGCTGGTTTGGCCAGTGATGGGACCACCTCTTCGCCAGTAGTGGGCCGCCCGGGGTCCACCTGCGCCGGTTCGTTTGCCGGTGCACTCGTCGCCATCGGTCAGCGGATCGAGGAGCGACGATGGCCTTCCGGGAGGTACGCGTGTTCGAGGTTCGCGAAGTGCTGCGGGTGTGGCTTGGAGGTCCGGGATTCCGGACGATCGAGCGGCTGGTCGGGGTCGATCGCAAGACGGTCCGCCGCTACGTGGAGGCGGCGGTCGAGCTGGGACTGGACCGCGAGGGCGGCGAAGAGCAGCTGACAGACCTCTTCATCGCCCAGGTGGTGGAACGGGTCCGGCCCCACCGGGTCGACGGTCACGGCGAGGCGTGGCGGCTGCTCGAGGGCCACGCCGATCAGATCCGGGTGTGGCTGGAGAACGACGACCTGACGGTGACCAAGGTCGGGACGCTCCTGGCCCGCCAGGGGGTGGTGGTCCCGGGCCGGACGCTGCGCCGGTTCACCACCGAGTTGTGCGGTCCTCGCCGGGGCCGGGCCACGACGGTCCGGGTGGCCGATGGCGAGCCGGGCGACGAACTCCAGGTCGACTTCGGCCGCATGGGACTCATCTTCGACCCCGAGACCGACCGGCGGCGCGTCTGCCACGCCCTGATCTTCACCGCGTGCTGCTCGAGGCACTGCTTCGTGTGGCTGAGCTTCACCCAGACGACGGCGGCGGTGATCGAGGGATGCGAGGCGGCCTGGCGGTTCTTCGGCGGGGTGTTCCGCACGATCATCCCGGACAACCTCTCGGCGGTGGTCGACAAGGCCAACCCGACGGAGCCGAGGTTGAACCAGGCGTTCATCGAGTACGCCCAAGACCGGGGCTTCCTGGTCGACGCCGCCCGGGTCCGCCACCCCCAGGACAAGCCCCGGGTCGAGCGAACCGTCGCCTACGTGCGCCGCTCATTCTTCGCCGGCGAGACGTTCATCGACCTGACCGACGCCCAGCGGCGGGCCGACGAATGGTGCTGCTCCACGGCCGGGTTGCGGATCCACGGCACGACGGCCTGCCGGCCGGTCGAGCACTTCGCCCTCGAGGAGTTGCCCCGGCTGCTGCCGGCGCCGACCGAATGTTATGACCTCCCGATCTACGCCTCACCGAAGGTGCACCGGGACCACCACATCGAGGTGGCCAAAGCCCTCTACTCGATCCCTGGCGGGCTGATCGGCCAGCGGGTCGACGTCCGGGCCGACCGCCAGCTGGTCAAGGTGTTCCACCGCGGGATCCTGGTCAAGACCCATCCCCGCCAGCCACCGGGCGGTCGCTCGACCGACCCCGACGACCTCCCTGCGGAGAAGACCGTCTACGCCATGCGGGATCTCGACCGGCTCGTCGCCATGGCCGCCGCGCAGGGCCCGGCCATCGGCGCCTACGCCACCGTCCTGCTCGACAACCCGTTGCCCTGGACCAAGATGCGCCAGGTCTACGCCCTGCTCGGGCTGGTCAAGAAATGGGGCGCGGACCGGGTCGACGCCGCCTGCGCCCGGGCCGCCGAAGCCGAGGCGTTCAACGTCGGATTGATCGGGCGGATGCTCGAACGGGGAGCTGAGACCGCCCCGCCCGAGACGGTCCGCCAGCAGAGCCTGCTGCCCGGGCGGTTCGCCCGCCCGCCGTCGGACTTCGCCACCAAACCGAAGGAGGCGTCGGCATGACCGCCCCCATTCCGAACCTCAGCAACGAACTCAAGACGGTGCTCCGGGCGGTCAAGCTCGGCCGTTGCCTCGACACCCTCCCCGAACGGCTCGCCCTGGCGAGGGCCAGGGAGATGGGCCACGCCGAGTTCCTCGAGCTGGTCCTCTCCGACGAGGTCACCCGCCGGGAGACGACCTCGGCCGCCTTGCGGGCCAAAGCCGCCGGCCTCGACCCCGGCATGTGCCTGGAGAACTGGGACGAGACCACCAAGGTCAACTTCGACCACGCCGTCTGGGACGAACTCGCCTCGCTGCGCTTCGTCGACGCCGGCCACAACGTGCTCATCCTCGGCCCCGTCGGGGTCGGCAAGACCTTCATGGCCTCCGCGCTCGGTCACGCCGCCAGCCGCCGGCGCTACACCGTGAGCTTTCAACGCACCGACGTGCTCCTCAAACGGCTCCGGGCCTCCCGGCTCGACAACAGCCACGACGCCGAGCTCCGCAAGCTCATCCGAGTCGACCTCCTGATCCTCGATGACTTCGTTCTCCAGCCGCTCGACCCGCTCGACACCGCCGACATCTACGAACTCATCGTCGAGCGCCACCGCGCCGCATCCACCGTCGTCACGTCGAACCGGGAACCGATCGAGTGGATCGGCCAGATGGCCGACGCCCTCCTCGCCCAGAGCGCTATCGATCGGCTCCAGTCCGCCGCCTACGAACTCATCCTCGACGGCGAGAGCTATCGGCGCCGGCAGAAACCCGGTCTCAACGTCGGCGGCACCACGCCCCGAACCCGCCGGCGCCGACCAAGCCCTTGACCCAAGGCGGCACGGCCGCCATCATCACCCCGCCGACGCAAGAGACCCTGGGCAAGTGGTCCCATCACACTGGCCAAAGGACGGTCCCATCACGCTGGCCAGCGACAATTGGATGCCGTGACGACTCCCACCACACGCGAGGCCTGCGAGGGCGCGTGCGACAAGGCAGGTTGGGTTTGGCAGTCGTCCGTGTGGGTGGGCAACCACCCCTGGCATTCGCTCGCTCTCGCCGCGATCCTCGTCCTGCTGGTCGTCTGGGCGCTGGTACGCCTCGACCG
>JAUZEX010000191.1 GCA_030838815.1 Actinomycetota bacterium | reverse complement strand
TGACGCTGACGCTGTGCCCGGCGGCCAAGATGGGCCCGGTCTACCTGGTGGCCGCCATCGTGCTCGGGGCCCGGTTCCTCCAGGTCGCCGGCCAGCTCAACCGGGACGGGTCGCCCAAGGCCGCCCTGCGGCTGTTCTCGTTCTCGATCACGTACCTCGGCCTGCTGTTCGCCGCCATTGCCGTCGACGCCGTCGTCCAGCACCGTCTCTGACCGGCCGCCCGGCGCCGTCGAGGTCGCGCCGACCCGCAACCGGGGGCGCATCGCCCGCTACGTGGCGTTGGTGCTCATCGTCACCTCGGTGCCGGTCAGCCTCCTGATCCGCCGGGTCGTGGCCCCGGTCAACCGGGTCGATCCCCTCCATTCCGGGGCGGCCCCGGCCTTCGAGCTGCGGGCCCTCGACGGCCGGACCATTTCCCTGGCCGGCCTGCGGGGACGGCCGGTGGTGGTGAACTTCTTCGGCGGCTGGTGCGAGCAGTGCGTCAACGAGTTGCCCCTCCTGAACCGGATGCAGGAGCGCTACCCGGAGGTGAGCATCGTCGGCGTGCTGTACCGGGAGGATCCGGAGGTCGGACGGAAGACGGCCGAGTCCGGCCACGCCACCTGGCCCGTCCTCCTCGACCCCGACGAGAAGACGGCGGCCGCCTACGGCGTCGACGGCGCCCCGGCCACGTTCTTCATCCGCCCCGACGGCACGATCGCCGGCGACCTGCTCGGCCCCGTCTCCATCGGAATCCTCGACAAACAGTTCCGCAAGATCGCCGGCTGAGACGCGGTGGCCCGGGGGTGTCCCCCGGAAAGGTCACTCCTCCCAGCGGAAGCTGCGGGCCGCCAGCAAGGGGGCGAGAACGGCCCAACCGATGAGGATCGACAGGCGGGCGCCGGGGATCCCCGTGCCGGTCAGGGCGCCGCGGAGGCACTCGGCCAGCGGGGCGGCGGGCAGCACCCGGGCGACGTCCTGCAGGGCGAGGGGGAGCTTGCTCAGCGGGTAGGCCATGCCGCCCAGCACGAGGAGCAGCAGGTAGCCGCCGTTGGCCACGGCCAGGGTGGCCTCGGCCCGGAGGGTACCGGCCATGAGCAGGCCGAGGCCGGAGAAGGCGATGGTGCCGATGATCATCACCAGCACCGCGGCGGCGATCCCGCCCGCCGGCGACCAACCCAGGAGCAGGGCCGCGATCACGATGATGACGGCCTGGATGACCTCCACCGTCACGACCGTGAGCGTCTTGGCCGTGAGCAGCCCGGACCGGCCGAGGGGTGTGGAACCGAGCCGTTTCAGCACTCCGTAACGGCGCTCGAAGCCGGTGGCGATGCCGAGGCTGACCATGGCCGTGGACATGACCGCCAGAGCCAGGACACCGGGGACGAGGAAGTCGAGCGGGTCGCGGTACCCGGTGTCGACGAGGTCGACGTTGCCGAAGAAGACGAGGATCCCGACCGGGATCCCGAGCGTGACGATGAGGCTCTCGCCCCGCCGCAGCGTGAGCTTCGTCTCGATCTCGACCTGGGCCCCGACGCCCCGGAGGCTCATGCGGAGCGGCTCCGGCGGCGGCGCCGTCCTCCGGCGACGGTGGCCTCCTCTTCCTCGCCGCCGGCCGTCGACGGCTCCGAGGTGACCCGGAGGAAGACCTCCTCCAGGGTTCGGCGTCCCGCCCGCAGGTCGCCGAGGGCGACGCCGTGGTCCCGCAACCAGGCGGTCAGGGCGGCCACCAGCTCGGGGCTGGGGGCGGCGTGGACGACGTACTCCCCCGGCTTGCTCTCGATCACGGCCGCCGGGGCCAGGAGCAGGGTTCCGGCCAGGTCGGCGGTGTCGAGGCCGGGAGCGGCGGTGAAGCGGGTCTCGCCGCCGCCGGCCGAGCGGGTCAGGTCGCCGGGCGTGCCGAGCGCCACCAGGTGGCCGCCGTCGATGATCGCCACCCGGTCGCAGAGTCGCTCGGCCTCGTCCATGGCGTGGGTGGTGAGGATGACGGTCGATCCCCGTTCCTTCAGGCCGACCACCACCTCCCAGGTGGTGAGGCGGGCGTGGGGGTCCATGCCGGCCGTGGGCTCGTCGAGGAACACGACCTCGGGCTTGCCGACCAGCGCCAATGCGAGAGACAGCCTCTGCTTCTGGCCGCCGGAGAGTCGCCGGACCAGCGTGCCGGCCACCGGGCGGAGGCCGACGAGGTCGAGCAGCGTCTCCGGGTTCTCATGGTCGGCGTAGTAGGCGGCGAAGAGGCGCAGCGCCTCCAGCGGCCGGATGCCGGGGTAGAGCCCGCCCTCCTGGAGCATGACGCCGATGCGGCGGGTCAGTTCCGAGTGGTCCCGGATCGGGTCGAGGCCGAGCACGAGGGCGGTACCGGCATCCGGTTTGCGGTACCCCTCCAGGGTCTCGACCGTCGTCGTCTTCCCCGCTCCGTTGGGCCCGAGGAGGCCGAAGACCTCGCCGCGCTCCACGGTGAAGGTCAGCCCGTCCACGGCCAGATTGGCGCCGTAGGCCTTCTTCAGCCCGTCCACCGCCACCGCGGGAGCCTGGTTTTGATCCAAGGGAGACCGGGCCACGCGAGACTCAGCGACCGCGGGTCAGCAGGACCAGCAGGGCGGTCAGGAGGTAGATGCCGGCCAGGCCGGCGGCGAGGCGCCGGTACCCGGAACGGTCGAGATCGGCGGCCTGATGCAGGCCGCAGTTGGGGCAACGGGACCCGTCGTTTTCGGGGAGGGCGGCGCCGCAGAGACGGCACGTGAGGGCGTCCATCGGCATCCGACGCTAGCCGCCGGTCCGGACGGAATCGGGACGGGCCCGGCTCCGAACAGCCCGTTGCGTCAAGGAGAGGCCAGGTAAAGCTGCCCGGTACGATCGGTCCCATGATCACCAAGGACGAGTTCCGGGCCGAGGCGACCGCCTTCCTGGAGGCCAACGCCAAGCGCCGCGTCAAGGCCAGCCAGGGGTGGGGCGAGGGCAGCGACGAGGTGGGCATCCTGCCCGAGCGGACCCCGGAGGAGGACGCCGCGCTGCTGGCCCAGGGCAAGGTCTGGCGAGCCAAGGTGTTCGATGCCGGCTTCGGCTGGATCACGGGGCCGGAGGCCTATGGGGGACGGGGCCTCGCCCGGGACTACGACCGCATCTGGCAGAGCCTGGAGAACGACTACGACGTGCCGGGCATGGGCCCGTTCGGCATCGGCCTCGGGATGGTGGCGCCCACGATCCTGGCCCACGCCATCGAGGACGTTCGGCAGCATTACCTGGCTCCCCTGTACCGAGGAGACGTGGTGGCCTGCCAGCTGTTCTCGGAGCCGGTGGCGGGCTCCGACCTGGCCGGCATCCAGACGAAGGCGCTGCGGGACGGCGACGAGTGGGTGCTGAACGGGCAGAAGGTGTGGACGTCGGGCGCCCACTACTCCGACATCGGAGAGATCATCACCCGGACGGCGACCTACCCCGACAGCCGTCACCGCGGCCTCACGATGTTCCTGGTCGACATGAAGGCCGAGGGCGTCGAGGTCCGCCCTCTGCGCCAGATGACCGGCGGAGCGTCGTTCAACGAGGTGTTCTTCACCGACGTGCGGGTGCCCGACACGATGCGGCTCGGCGACGTCGACGAGGGCTGGACCGTGGCTCTCACCACCCTCATGAACGAGCGGATGGCCATCGGCGGCGGCGGTGTCGGCAGCGGGCTGGACCTGGCCGGACGCCTCCGGGCGCTGACCCGGCACATGGGCCTGGCCGACGACCCGAACGTCCGCCAGCAACTGGCCGACGTCCTCATCCGGCACTCCGTCAACCGGTACACGAGCCTGCGGGCCATGGCCAAGATGCGGGCCGGCCAGCTGCCGGGGCCGGAGCTGTCGACACTCAAGCTGGGCCTGACCAACAACATGCAGCGGATGTCGAGCGTGCTCACCTCGCTGCTCGGCCCCCGCCTCATCGCCGAC
>JAUZEX010000164.1 GCA_030838815.1 Actinomycetota bacterium | reverse complement strand
TCTCAGGCGGAACGCCAACGACTGACGACCAGTAGCTGACGGAAGCGGGAATGTCATCCGACTCGTGAATCATCAAGCGGAAGCAGAGGCGTTCCTGCTCGACCCCCAGGAGGGCGAGCCACCTTAGGAACAATTGGATGAACCCGGGATCGGAGTTGATGAAGATGACACTCTGACCGAAGCGCCAGGGCTTGTTCTTGGAGACCTCGCCCCAATAGGCGACGACCCCTGCGACGAAGAGTTCACTCTCGCTCAGACAGGCGATTTGATCCCGTGCGGTTGCCTGAACATGGGTGCGTCGGCGGGTTGCGTTGACCCGGGCGGCTTCGGAGTTCCTCCGGGTGGCTGCAGGACCCCGGCGTGCCAGCGCCAGCCGTTGCTCCTCGCTCAACGGGACATCGCGGAGCCACAAGGACAGCGTGCTCTTCGACACTCCGACGACCTCGCCGATCTCCCGGTAGGAGCGCCCCTCCCGGCGCATGGCGACTGCGATCTCGCGTAGGTCGTCCTTGGCTCGCGGCCGGCGGGTCCACGCCGGCGCCGGCACGTCCCGTGTCCGTGGCCATGAAAAAGTCCTCACTTATGGCCAGCTGAGGTCCCCGCTGGTGGCCACGAAAAGTCCCCGCTGGTGGCCACCAGAGGTCCCCACCCCTCGCTGAGCATCCACCCGTGACGTCCCCCGGCCGGTGACGGTGGCGGTGTCTACCCAACACCGAACCGACCGAGGGACGCTCCAATGAAAGCAGCGAGGGAACGCATGGACATGAACGCCGCCTACCGAGAGGTGGGCTCCTATCGGGCCGCAGCCACGCTCTGCGGCACCACCCCCAAGACCGTGAAGCGCGCCGTGGTCGCCGCCGAGGCGGAAGCCACCGGCCCGGCGCCGGCCGTGGCCCACAACTACGACACCGTCGCCGACATCGTGGCCGAGCGGGTGGCCAAGACCAACGGCCTCATATCGGCCAAGCGCCTGCTGCCCACGGCCCGGGCCGCCGGCTACGACGGCTCGGCCCGCAACTTCCGCCGCTTGGTGGCCAAGGCCAAGAAGGCATGGCGCGCCGACCACCACCGGGGCCGGCGTCCCGGCGTGTGGGCGCCGGGCGACATGCTGGTCATCGACTGGGGCCAGATCGGGTCGCTGTCGGTGTTCTGCGCCGTGCTGGCCTGGAGCCGGGTCCGCTTCGTGTGCTTCGCCGACAACCAGCGTTCCGAGACGACCCTGGCCGCTTTGGCCGCGTGCTTCGAGGCCCTGGGCGGTGTGCCCCGCACCGTGCTCAGCGACCGCATGGGCTGCCTCAAGGGCGGCACCGTGGCCGGGGTGGTGGTGCCGACGTCGGATTACGTCCGCTTCGCCAATCACTACTCCTTCCGCCCCGACTTCTGTGAGGGCGCGGACCCCGAATCGAAAGGGCTGGTCGAGAACCTCGTGGGTTACGTGAAGTCCGACCTCATGGTCCCGGAGGGGCTCACCGTGGCTGACCTCGCCGCAGCCAACAGCGCCGGCGTGGCCTGGGCCGCCGAGGTGAACGCCGCGGTCCACTCGGAGATCTGCGTCGTTCCCGCCGAGCGCCTCCTCGTCGAGGGCCCGTTGCTCCGGGAACTGCCGTCGCTGCGGGCCCGGATCGGCAAGCTCGTCGTGCGCAAGGTCGACCGCCTCAGCTGTGTGCGCTTCGGCTCGGCCCGCTACTCAGTGCCGACACGCCACATCGGCAAGCAGGTCGAGGTCCGCGTCGTCGACGGCGAGGTCCAGGTCGTGCTCCTCGGTGCCGTGGTGGCCACCCACCGCCTCGTCGCCCCTGGTGAGGCGTCGGTGAACGACGACCACTACGGCGGCCCCCGGCCGGCCCCGCAGCGGCCGGTGCGCCCGAAGACGCCGGCCGAGAAGGCGTTCTGCGCCCTAGGCCCGGTGGCCGACGCGTTCATCAAGGCGGCCGCCGCCTCGGGGATCACCTCGTTGGCCGGCGACCTCGACGAGCTGGCCGGGATGGAGGCCGCCCACGGCAAGGACGCCCTCATCGCCGCCCTGGAACGGGCGTTGGCCTTCGGGCGCTTCCGAGCCCATGACGTGCGCTCCATCCTGGCTGCCGGCGCCGGCGTGGCCCGGCCCACCGCTGCGGGCAAGGCCCTGGTCGTGGCGTTGCCCACGGTCCCCACCCGGCCGCTGAGCGACTACGCCATCGGGGAGGGCTCATGACCACCGCCCCGCCGGCGCTGCCGGCCGACATTGACGCCGGCTTCCGCCGGCTGCGCCTGGGGACCATGCGCCGGCTCTCCGCCGAACTGCTGGTGACGGCCAAGACCCAGCGCTGGGCACCGGAGGAGTTCCTGCGCACCCTGCTCGACGCCGAGATCGCCTCCCGGGACGCCTCCAACGCCCGGGAGCGCCTGCGCCAGGCCGCCTTCCCGGTGACCAAGACCCTGGAGGAGTTCAACGTCGCCACATCGTCGGTGAAGCCGGCCACCTTCGAGTACCTGTCGAGCCTCGAGTGGGTGAGGGCCAAGGAGAACCTGTGCCTGGTCGGCCCGCCGGGGACGGGCAAGAGTCACCTGCTGGTTGCCCTCGGCCACCACGCCGTCGAGTCGGGCATGCGGGTCCGGTACTTCACCGCCGCCGAGCTGGTCGAGACCCTCTACCGGGGCATGGCCGACAACTCCGTGGGCCGGGTCATCGAGACCGTCCTGCGCGCCGACCTCGTCCTGATCGATGAAATCGGCTTCGCCCCGATGGATTCCACCGGCGCCCAGCTGTTCTTCCGGGTGGTGGCCGGGGCCTACGAACGACGGTCGTTGGGCATCGGCTCGCACTGGCCCTTCGAGGACTGGGGGCGCTTCCTCCCGGAGCACACCACCGCGGTCAGCCTCCTCGATCGCCTGCTGCACCACGCCGTCGTCGTCGTCACCGAGGGCGAGTCGTTCCGCATGCGCGAAGCCCGATCGAAGGGAGGGCGCCCGGGGCCGAAAACGGTCTGATCACACCCGAGGGGTGGGGACTTCTGGTGGCCACCACCGGGGACTTTCACTTGGCCATTGACAGGGTGATAGCCGATCTGCGCCGCGATCTCGGCGATGGTCAGCCCCTGGCGCCGCAGCGCCAAGACGTCGTTCACGTACTCCTCCTGGGTCAACATGTCGGTCGGCTCCTCCAGCTCGGTTCCCTTGCAGGTCCCGAAGTTGGAGGAGCCGTCACCGACGGTGGCGGATGGTCCTCAGGAAGAGCGCCAGAGCCTCAGCTCAGCGCGAGTTCTGGTGATCGCAGAACGCGACTTCTGGTGATCGCCAACACTCGATGCGGCGGTTGGCCTTGGCCAGGGCGGCGGCGTCGGGGGTCGTCGCCGGCTGGCGGGTGCGGGGCGACAGGCCGCGAGGGCGGCCGCGTCCCGGGCCCGGCGCCACTCCACGACGTGGGAGGAGTACAGGCCCT
>JAUZEX010000163.1 GCA_030838815.1 Actinomycetota bacterium | reverse complement strand
AGCGGTCGGCGTCGCCCCGCCGGACGAGGAGGTGCAGGTCGCACTCGCCGAGCCGGTCCAGGGCCGCCGCCAGCCGGCACGTGTACACCCCGGCCCCGGCCGGGCGGGCGGGAACGGCGGAGACATCGAGCAGGAGGCGCACCGCGGCCGAGTCTAGGAGGGTGCCGCCGGCCCACCGGTGGCCCCGCCCGGCATCCCCTGGCCCCCGACCCGGGGCGGGCTGACCGGCGGCGGCCCGGTGGCCGGGAGCTGGGTGGTGGCGGGGCCCGGCGGTGGGAGCGGCGCAGTGGCGGGGCCCGGCGGTGGGAGCGGCGGCGGCGGGGCGGGGAGGCCGAGGGCGGCGTGGTAGGCGGCGAGGTGGGCGGCGGTGCAGGCGGACCAGGTGAAGGTGGCGGCCCGCTGGTGTCCGGCGGCGCCGAGCGAGGCGGCGAAGGACTCGTCGGACAGCACGCGGTGGAGGGCGGCGGCCAGGGCCGTCGGGTCCCCCGGGGGAATGAGGAGGCCGGCGTCGCCGACGACTTCGGGCAGGGCGCCGGCGTCGGACGCCACCACCGGGCAGCCCCGGGCCATGGCCTCCAGGGCGGGCAGGCCGAACCCCTCGGACCGGGACGGCATGGCCAGTACGGCGGCGCCCCGGTACAGCGCGTCGAGGGTCACCTCGTCGATGCGGCCGGGGGCCATGACCCCTGGCCCGTCCAGCGCCGGGGTCTCGCCCCATCCGGGCGGGCCGGCGATCACGAGCCGGAGGTCGGGGTGGCCTTCCCGGCGGAGGGCGCTGTGGGCGGACAGCAGCACGTCGATGCCCTTGCGGGGCTCGACCGTCCCCACGAACAACACGTACGACCGCGGTGCCAGCCCCAGCGGCTCCTCCGGCCCGGCCGACGGGTCGCCGCCCGGTACGCCGCCCACCGGTTGCCAATGGGGGTGCGAGGCCTGGAAGGGGCTGAGCCCGGCGGCCGGGAACTGGTGGCCCGGTGACCCCCGCCGGTCGGGTGCGTCGAGGTCGATGCCGTGGTGGGCGACATGGAGGCGGGCGGCGTCGAAACCGGCGTCGCGGAGCTCGGCGGCCGTGGCCTCGGAGGGCACGATCACCGCCGCCGCCTCGGCCCGGGCCAGCGCCAGGCCCCGCTCGTGGAAGGCCCGTCCCCGGGGTGGGAAGCACTCCGGATGAGTCCGGAAGGCGAGGTCGTGGACGGTCACCACCAGCGGACGCCGGCCCGGCGGTGGGACGGCCAGGCTCGGGGCGTGCACCACATCGCCCGCTGCCCGCACCGCTGGTCGCCGGAACCGGTGCCACGCCTCGTAACGCCACCGGTCCCCGGCGAACCGCTCCACCCTCATCCCGGCCTCGGGCAGATGGCGCAGCAGCCCCTCGACGTAGCGGCCGATCCCACCCGGAACCGGCTGGTCGAGCTGCCCCGAGTGCAGCGCCACCCGCAGCGGGGACGTCATCGGGTCTCGGCGGCGCGGTGGTAGAGGTCCTTCAGGCCCTCGGCCGCCCGGCGCCAGGAGTAGCCGGCGGCCTGCTTGCGGCCGGCCCGGACCAGCGTCCCGGCCAGGGCGGGGTCGTCGAGGACCCGGGTCAGGCCTTCGGCGATGGCGTCGACGTCGGTCGGGTCGACCAGCAGGGCACCGTCGCCGGCCACCTCGGGGATGGCCCCGGCGTTCCCGGCCACCACCGGCGTGCCCGCCGCCATGGCCTCGATGACGGGGAAGCCGAAGCCCTCGTACAACGACGGGTAGGCGAACACGCTGGCCCGGGACAGCAGCGTCGCCCGGAGCCGCTCGTCGACGTAGCCGGCCACATGCACCCGCTTCTGGATGCCGGGCGGGAGCGCGTCCCGGGCGGCCAGCACGGCGGGTTTGGCCGGCCCGTCGGCCCCGGCCAGGAGCAGTTGCAGCCCGGGGTGGGCCGCCGCCACCGGCCCGAAGGCGGCCACCAGCCGGGGCACGTTCTTGCGGGGTTCCAGCGTCCCCATGGCCAGGATGAACTGGCTGTCGCCGACGAGCCCGCCGAGCGGTGTCGGCGGCAGGGCGATCCGGGGGATGCCGTGGGGCACGGCCACGATCCGGTCCGTCCCCAGGATCTCCTTGGCCTCGGCGGCGATGTACTGCGACGGGGTGTGGACCCACGCTCCCCGGTCGACCGCCCGCCGGAGCGCCGGCACCAACCGCCGGACATCGGCCGTCACCATCTCCGGGAACCGGGCGAAGGTCAGGTCGTGGACCGTCACCACCGCCGCCGCCCCCCGCATCGGAGGAACGACGAAATTCGTCCCGTGCACCACGGCCGCCGGATTCAGCCATCGTTCGGCGCTCGGCTGGTCCATGCGGCCCCAGGCGGCGATGGAGGCGGCGGCGGGGAACGGCAGCTGGCGGGTGCCGGCCGGGAGGGGCGAGGGCCCGGGCGCCGGCCGGGACAGCCCCGGGATGCCCCCGGGCCGCCGGGCCCGGAAGCTGAGGGCGTAGGGAATGAGCCGCATCCCCGGGTCCCCCTGCATGGCGTCGAGGATCTCGGCCACGAAGTGCCCGACACCGGAGCGCGCCCCGATGAGTGGCGTGACGTCGAGGGCGACGTCGAGCGGGTCGGGCCCCGATTGCGTCGGGGGAGGCAGGTGAAGCCCCCCAGAGTCGGTCACCAACGCCGGCGCACGGGGGAGACGTTCTGGGGGTTCCGGCTCAGGACACCCTCTCGCGCCAGTACTCCAGCGTGTCGCGCAGGGTCTGGTCGAGGGGGATGGTGGGCGTCCAGCCGGTGCGGTCCCGGAACTTCGTCGGGTCGCAGAGCAACAGCTCCACGTCGGACGGGCGCATGCGTTCCGGCACCGGCCGCACCTCGACGTCGACCTTGGCCATCGACAGGAGGATGTCGAGCATCCCCTGGATCGACAGCGCCTCGCCCCGGCCGATGTTGTAGACCTCGCCCGGCTCGCCCTCGAAGGCCGCCTTCCAGTAGGCGACCACGGTGTCGCGCACGTCGTGCCAGTCGCGCCGGGCTTCGAGGTTCCCGACTTCGAGGACGGGCGGCTGCTTGCCCCCCTCGATCAGGGCGATCTGCTTGGCGAAGTTGGAGGTGACGAACACCTCGCCCCGCCGGGGCCCTTCGTGGTTGAAGGCCCGGGTCCGCACCGTCCGCAGCCCGAAGCTCTGGTGGTACTGCCAGCCGAGCATGTCCTGCGTGACCTTGGAGACGGCGTAGGGCGACAACGGCCGGAGCGGGTTCTCCTCGGTGATCGGCGTCTCCTCCGGATGGACGAGCCCGTACTCCTCCGACGAGCCGGCGATCTGCATCGGCACGTCGGTCATCCGGAGGTCGCGCATGGCTTCCAGCAGGTGCACCTGGCCCAGCACGTTGGTCATCATCGTGTCGGCCGGGCCGCTCCACGAGGCGGGGACGAAGCTCTGGGCCGCGAGGTGGAAGATGGCGTCGGGCTCCACCTGCTCCAGCAGGCGCCGCACGCCGGCCTGGTCCCGCAGGTCGGCGTCGACCAGCCGGACCTTGTCGGCGATGGCGGCGATGTTCTCCCGCGGGCTGCGCCACCGGATCGT